>CAZJKS010000069.1:0-6382 GCA_964546695.1 uncultured Muribaculaceae bacterium
ACTTGCCGCTTCAACATTAACAACTCCTATAGCCATAGCCATTACAAAAGCAAAAGACATAGTTAATAACCTCTTCACAAATCTGTTCATCTTTATTTCTCCCTTCTACAATAAAAATATACCATAATTTTATATAAAAGTAAATTATAATTTTTTTATCTTGACGCTCTTTTTATTAATTTAGCATGCATAACAACCCTATTACCATAATTATCTTTACAAGTTGACAATGTCAATATCTTATCATTAGTATTAACAGTACCAGAAAATTCAACTTCACTTCTATTTTTAATAGTAGTTAAAAACTCTTGATACGCATCATCACTACTAAAACTAGTTGTTATATAATAACTTTCTTTTTCTATTGTATAAACACTAAATACTTGCCACATTGTATTTTCTGTAGGAGTTGATAATCTTATAATATAATTTTCTTTATTAGTATACCAAGAACTATCAAGTATGTTTTTCAAACTCCCAAACATAGTACCATTATATCTACTATGAGCATAAATTATAGTATTTTGATTAAAATTAACAGCATCATTTCTATAATCCATAAAAACCCAACCAGCATTATTTTCACTCTTATCAAAAGCATGATTCAAATAATAACTATTATCAGTAGTTTGTACTATTGGATAATTTATATTTGTTCCTTTAACTTGTATCCACCCCACTGTATCAGAATTTTTATTAAGTAGTTCACTAAAATCAACTTCTAAAAGATTCATTTTAATATAATCCCAATAATCATCGCTTGTATCTTCAGGAGGATTAACATTCTCTGTATCATCTGTATCTTCTTTTTCTTCTACTAAGGTATCTTCTATAACTTGACTAGAAATATCTTCTAGTTCCTTATTATCAATATACCAAGTATATAAATTATAAATACCAAAAATAAAAACACCAAGAAAAAAGATAAAAAATAATACTATAATCCATTTTTTTAATCTAAGTTTTTTTCTCCTATTTCCCCCTTGATATATATCTTTATTAAACTTCCCTTTACTCATAACATCACTCTCTAATTAATTATATAGCAAAAATAATAAGAAAAAAAGCCATATATTAGACTTTTTCATACTCACATTTACTACATTTTATTTTTTTATCTTTATCTACTAACATTTCCCCACAATTAGGACACACTTCTCCAATTGGCCTATCCCAAAAAGCCTCTTTACACTTAGGAAAATTACTACATCCATAAAAAGTTTTACCACGTCTTGTTTTTCTCTCTAATATTTTACCATCACATTTAAGACAGTTACATACTTCTATTACTTCTTTTAAAGATTTTTTAATATATTTACACTCTGGATAATTAGAACACGCAACAAACTCCCCATAACGACCTTGTCTTTTTACTAAAGGACTACCACAATCAGGACACTCTTCCCCTGTAGGCTCAGCTTCTTTTTTCTCCATATCACTAAATGCCTTCTTAACTCTAGGCTCAAAAACATCATAAAATTCTTTTAAGACTTCATTCCAAATTAAATTACCATCAGCAACCTCATCAAGTTCTTCTTCCATATTTTTAGTATATTCTACATTTATTATATCACTAAAAAACTCTTGTAATTTATCAGTTGTCTCAACTCCTATTTCAGTTGGAACAAACTTCTTCTCTTCTACTTTTACATAACCTCTATCTTTAATAGTATCAATAGTTTTAGCATATGTAGAAGGACGCCCTATTCCTAAATCTTCCATTTCTTTAATTAATTTCGCTTCCGTATATCTTGCAGGTGGTTTCGTAAAGTGTTGTTCTGATAAGATATCACTAGCTTTATAATCTTTACCCTCTACTAACTCCGGAATAATTTTATCTTCATTTTTCTCATAATCACTATATACTTTTAAGTAACCATCAAAATTTAAAACACTACCTGTTGCCTTAAATTTATAATCGTTATTATTAAAGATTAAGGTTGTACTATCCATAATAGCATCAGCCATAAGTGAAGCTAGGGCTCTTTTATAAATTAAACTATATAGTTTAAACTCATCGTTAGATAGATATTGTTTTACTCCTAGTGGTTCTCTTAATATACTTGTAGGTCTAATTCCTTCATGAGCATCTTGTACATTATCAGTTTTTTTAGTATGTTTAGTATAACCAATATACTTTTTACCAAAGTTTTCTTCTATATAATGAAAGGCACTACCTACAAACTCATCAGAAAGTCTAATAGAGTCTGTTCTCATATAAGTAATAAGACCAACTGTCTCAGTACCTAAATCTATTCCTTCATAAAGTTTTTGAGCGATAGACATTGTCTTTTTAGCAGTAAACCCAAGTTTAGTAGATGCTTCTTGTTGTAGTGTTGAAGTAATAAAAGGAGCCCTGCTCGCTTTCTTTCTTTTCTTTTTTTCTATACTACTTAAACTGTAATTATCACTAAGTGCTTCTAACACTTTATTAGCATCATTCTCATTATGTAGTTTTATCTCATCATCTTTATATTTAAATAAACTTGCCTCAGCATCTTCTATAATAGCAGTTATAGTAAAGTACTCTTCAGGAACAAAAGCTTTTATTTCCCGTTCTCTATCGACAATAAGTTTTAAAGCTACACTTTGTACACGACCAGCACTTTTCGCTTTTATTTTAGATTGTAATAACTTAGATAATCTAAAACCAATTATTCTATCAAGTATTCTTCTTGTCTCCTGACTCTTAACTAAGTTATCATCTATCTTAGTAGGATGTTTAATAGCATCAAGTACTTTATCTTTAGTTATTTCATGAAATAATACTCTATCATAATCTTTATCATTAATACCTAAAGCTTCTTTTAAATGCCAACTAATCGCTTCCCCCTCACGATCAGGGTCAGTTGCAAGTACTATATGAGAAGCATCTTTTACATCTTTTTTTAACTCATTAATTATCTTTTTCTTACCCTTTAAAGGAACATAATTAGGTTTAAAACCATCTTCTATATCAACACCAAGACCTAAAGGCCCACTAGTCGCTAAATCTCTTATATGCCCCATACTTGCTACTACTTTATAATCATTACCTAAGTATTTTTCTATTGTTTTACTTTTACTAGGACTTTCCACTATCACTAAGTTTTTAGACATCTAATCCCTTCTTTCATACAATTTTATACCTGAGAATTACTACTTTGTCAACTCTAAATATTCACTAACAGGTCCATAACTTCTTCTATGTTCATCGATAATACCATATTTTTTAATAGCCTCAAGGTGCTTCTTAGTAGGATAACCTTTATTATTTTTAAAGTCATACATAGGATATTTTTCATCTAATTCATCTAACAATCTATCTCTTGTTACTTTAGCAATAACAGAAGCAGCAGATATCGTTATACTTTTTAAATCTCCTTTAATAATTGAGGTTGTAGGTATATCTATATCAAGTTTCATCGCATCTATTAAGATATGTTCTATCCCACAAGAACAATTCTTAATCGCTTCTACCATCGCCATTTTAGTTGCCTCATAAATATTAACTTCATCTATTATTTTTTCTGATATAATACCAATACCAACTCCTAAAGCTTGTTCCATAATCAAATCATAAAAGTATTCTCTTTTTTGTTCATTAAGCTTTTTAGAATCAGTTAACCCCTCTAAATTAAACACTTCAGGTAAAACAACACATGAAGCGACAACTGGCCCTACTAAAGGACCTCTACCTACTTCATCAACTCCTGCAATAAAACTAATACCCTCTTCTCTTAATTTTCTTTCAAAATAATAATTATCCTTAAGACATACTTTTAACTCTAAATCTTTTATTAATTTCTTATCTTTAGGTCTATTTAATCTTTTCTTTATTTCTAAACAATCTTCTAAAGATAAAAAATTATATCCATCTATTGTTATTACATTTTGATACTCATATAAATTATAACTAATCTCAAAACAATCTTTATACTTCACTTCAACACCAAAAGCACCTATCCTAACAGGCCAATTTATTTTATCATAGAACTTTCTAGAACAAGTAAGATCTATATCAGTAGTCTCATCTATTATATCCTGTACTACTAAACTAGCCCCACTAATTACTATATATTTATCTTTAGGTATATCTAATTTATCTAAAAAATTAAATATCTCTATTTTATTCAAACTAAATCACCTACTATTCTTAATACACTATTAATAATTTCACTTTTATATAAAAACGTCCTTTCTTATATAGAATATGTAGAAAGGACAATCATATTAACTTAATTTTGCTCTTATTTTATTAGATACCTCTTTCATATCGCATCTACCTTTAACTTTAGGAGTAACTATTTTCATTACCTTACCCATATCTTTTATAGTAGAAGCACTTGTTTCTATAAAAGCATCATTTATTATTTCATCTATTTCACTATCACTTAATGGTTCAGGTAAATATCTTTTTATTATTTCTATTTCTTTATCTAAACTTTCTACCAAATCACTTCTTTCTGCTTTAGAAAATTCAATTTTTGCTTCTTCTCTTGTCTTAAGTTCTCTAGCAAGAACATCAATAACTACTTCATCAGTAATCTCTATTTTTTTATCTATCCTTTCTTTATCAATTGCCCCTTTAATCATTCTAATAACAGAAAGACTAAACTTATCTTGTTCTTTCATTGCCTTAACCATATCTTTTTTTATCTTCTCAAACATATTACCACTCCTAACTTGTAACTAATTCTTTTCCTGATAAATAATAATTATCTCCATCCTTTGTAAAAGTAAAATTATATGTAGATTCTACTGTTCCATATATACCATCTAACACTTCTACTGTTAAAATAATATTTCCATCATCATCAAGACTAGCATCTTTTAAATTCATATTTATAGGATCAACTGAAACTTCCTCTTCTTTTTCATATATAGCATATCCATCAGTAGTCTCATCATAAAAAGCATAATGATTAGCATCTATTTCAAATGACGTTTTTGCAAGAGAAATATTAGGCCCATAAATTTCTTTAACTGCTTCTTCTATATCATCACTAGGAATAAAAGAAACAATTCCCTCACATATATAACCACTAGTATCATCTTCTGTTAAAACAACATCACAGTTAATAGATTCACTAACTTCCATATTGTTATAACCATAATATAACATAACTTTAGGACTCATAACATCAAGTGTATCAACATCATCATAAGCTATTTTTTCATATAATGCTTTTACAACCTCATCATTAACAGAAATACTATTATCATCAGTATTTAATTTCCTATAAGCAAATATTATACCTCCAACAACAAGTTCTATAATAATTATTATAAGAACTACTTTTATCCATGTATTTTTCTTTTTCATAATTCCCCCTATATTTTCTTCTTCTTAAGGAAGAACTTAGTATTATAAAATAAGAATATAGCCATAATTACAATATAAGCCCACGCAATTATTATATAAATAATACCATCTACATAGTTACCTACAATCGCTAAAATACTCTCAGGAATATAATTATCTATAACAGCAGCAACATCAGGAAGACCTATATTATTTTTTATAAATGTTAATATTCTTAAAAAAATATCAATAATCGCTACAAAATAAACGAAACTTGAAAATCTCCTAAAATACATAATTACTATTAATATTAAAACAACTAATACCACTAAATCAATATACATAACAACAACTCCTTATTTTTCTATAAAATATAAATTATATTTTTTTTCTCTACCTAAAGTAGTCTCATCACCATGCCCTGAATATAAGGTAATAGAATCATCATAATTTTTAATTTTTTCGATTGATTTATTCATCTCATCACTATTACCAGTAGGCAAATCACATCTACCCACAGTATCTTTAAAAATAAAATCTCCAACAAACATTACATTATCATCTTTAAAATAAAAAGATACTGAATCACTACTATGTCCTGGAGTCATTATAGGAATAAACTTAAATGTACCTACATTAACTTCCTTCATATCGATTAAATTACTTTTTTTAAATATTTTAAGCCTTCTATTAGAATTTAAGAAATCCCTTAAAGCTCCTATATGATCAAAATGCGAATGAGTAACTAATACACCTATAATTTTATCACTACCGACTAACTCTTTAATGTTTTTAGCATCACTTCCAGGATCAACAATAAGACAAGTACCATCTTTACTTAACACATAACAATTCTCTTCTAATGCCCCTGTTACTATTTTTTTTATTTCCATAATTCTTCTCCTATCTACATAATATAGAATAGTAAAAAATACTTTAATCGTCAAGCAAAAAAAGAAAATTAATTTACGAATTTTGTCTTACTGTCTACTACATAATATAAACTTATATTTATGAAAACTATGTATATTCATCATTAATCTTTTTATCTATATAAGTTTAGAGAGTTGTTTTTTACTTAAGCCTGTTATTTCGCTT
>CAZJKS010000070.1:0-3055 GCA_964546695.1 uncultured Muribaculaceae bacterium
ACACCTATACAACAGATAACAGCAATATCGGCAGTTATTAATGGTGGAATTTTATTAAAACCTTATGTTTTACAAAATATTTTAGAGCCTGAAACTGGTAATGTTATAGTTCATAATAGTAAAGAGAAAGTTAGAAGAGTAATAAGTGAAGAAACTAGTGAAATAATGAGATATGCTCTTGAGAGTGTTGTTGCTTTAGGGGGTGGTAAGGCTGCTTATATTGATGGATATAGGATAGGTGGTAAGACTGGTACAGCTCAAAAGGCCGTTAATGGGACATATTTAGTTAATAATTATATAATGTCTTTTGTTGGTATTGTTCCATCTAATGATCCAGAGGCAGTTTTATATATTGCTATTGATAATCCTAAAGATACAGCATTGTTATCAAGTTATACGACTACTCCTATTGCAAGACGTATTCTTTTAGATATAATTGAGGCTTTGGGAATTGAAAAACAAGAAGGAGGTATAGAAAAAGACTGGGAATGGAGTGATAAAGTTTATTATGAGGTAAGTGATGTAGTAGGTAAAACTAAAGAAGAAGCTGAAGAGCTACTAGAACATTTTATTATTGAATATTCTGGTAGTGGGGATATAGTAATAAGTCAATCACCAGAAGCAGGAGAAAGACTTGAAGATGGAAGTACAGTTAAATTAATGTTAGGTGATTAGTCTAATTTTTAAATTAAATCATAAAATTAAATGACAAGAAAAAGTCAAATGAGAGAATATATATAGAATAACAAAAATACTTATGCTATAATACTTGAAGAAAGAGGCGATAAGGTATGTTGTTACTGACAAAAGCTGTAGTTGCAATTATGATTGGATTTTTATTCAGTGTAGTTTTAGGTCTTATTCTTTTGCCACTTTTAAGGAAGTTAAAAATAGGACAAAGAATAAGTAGTTATGTAGGGTATTCACATAGACAAAAAGAAGGGACTCCAACAATGGGAGGATTAATATTTATTATTCCTACTGTTATAATTACTATTGGACTATTAATTACTGATAAAATTCCTTATTCTGATAATTTAGCGATTGTTTTAGTAGTTTTTCTAGGTTTTGCTATAATAGGTTTTTTAGATGATTTTTTGTCTTTGAAAAAGCATAATAATGAAGGTCTTACTACTTATCAAAAATTATTTGGGCAAGTGATAATATCAACAATTTTTTTCTATATTTATATGAAAAATGGTGGACAGACAGCATTTGTAGTTGGAACTTTAGGTATTGATATAGAACTAACTTGGTTATATGGATTATTTATATTATTTATTTTAATTGGGGCTTCTAATGCTGTTAATTTAACTGATGGTTTAGATGGTCTTGCTGGAAGTTTATCAGTAGTTGCTTTTGTTGCTTTTGCTCTTATTTCTTTTGTTGTAGGTTTTGAAGATATTGGAATATTTTGTTTAGTGTTAGTAGGCTCTTTAATAGGCTTTTTGGTTTACAATACCCATCCTGCTAAAATTTTTATGGGGGATACTGGTTCTTTAGCTTTAGGTGGTGTAATGGGTGCTGTTGCTATTTTAACTCATAGAGAACTTACTTTACTTGTAGTAGCTGGTGTTTTTGTTATTGAAACATTATCAGTTATTTTGCAAGTAGTTTGGTTGAATTTATTTCATAAAAAATTATTTTTAATGACTCCTTTGCATCATCATTTTGAAAAGTTAGGTTGGCAAGAGACGGATATTGTTAAATTATTTGTTGTCTTTGGATTATTGCTTGCTATGGGGGGTATTATTTTTGGAGTATGGTTATAGAAAAGAGTGATTAGATGAGGAAAAAAGGTTTATCTTTGCCTTTATTAATTACAGTAATACTCTTAGTAACATTTGGACTTATAATGATATATTCATCTTCAAGTATTTGGGCTGAATATAAGTTTCAAGATAGTTTTCACTATGTGAAGCAGCAATCATTATTTATAGTAATAGGATTTATAATAATGTATATAGTTAGTAAAATAGATTATAATATCTATTTTCGTAAGGCAAATATCATTTTGGGTATTTGCTTTTTATTATTAATTTTAGTTTTAATACCAGGTATAGGGAGTATTAGAAATGGTAGTCGTAGTTGGTTTGGAATAGGGCCATTTGGAATACAACCTAGTGAATTTATAAAGCTAGCATTAATTATATTTACTAGTAAATACTTAGTTAATAGTAATAAATTTTTAAAGAGTTATAAAAAAGGAGTTATTCCGATACTTGGAATTGCTTGTCTTGCTTTTTTGCTTATTATGTTACAACCTGATTTAGGTACTGCCTTAGTTTTAATGATATCAATTATTGCTTTGCTTTTTATTGCAGGAGTTAATATGAAATTTTTCTATATTATAGGAATAATAGGGGTAATTGGAGTTGTAATACTTATTGCTATCGCTCCATATAGAATGGATAGAATAACATCGTTTTTAGATCCTTGGAGTGATCCATTAGGTACAGGATTTCAGATAATACAATCTTTATATGCCATTGGACCAGGGGGATTACTTGGGACAGGTTTTCTAAACTCAAGACAAAAACATTTTTATTTACCAGAACCACAAACAGATTTCATTTTTTCAATTATTTGTGAAGAGTTTGGAGTAGTAGGTGCGATATTTATTGCCTTTTTATTCTTTATGCTTTTATATTTTGGTACAAAGATAGCTTTGAAAACTAATGATTTATTTGCCAAGTACTTAGCTTTTGGACTTGTCTTTCAAATAATATTTCAAGCTTTGATGAATCTTGCAGTGGTAATTGGTTTAATACCTGTAACAGGAGTTACTTTACCATTTTTATCTTATGGAGGAAGTTCTTTGTTGATAAGTTTATTAAGTGTAGGAATTCTCCTTAATATTGCTAAAAAAAATAATCAGTAACAGTATATTATATTAATAGAGATACTAAAAGTAATAGAATACGTATTAAAAATAATATATTTAAGGAGGTATGCTTATAAACGCTTTAATAGAAAAAGAAGATATTAAAATTGAAAATATGATTTATGAGATTAGAGGAAAACAAGTGATGCTTGATAGTGATTTGGCGAAACT
>CAZJKS010000070.1:3155-6245 GCA_964546695.1 uncultured Muribaculaceae bacterium
AAGTAAGTATTAGAATAATGGATGCTTTTGTAGCGATGAGAAAATATATTTCTACAAATTTAATTGAACAAAAGTATATAAATGATTTAGTATTAAAAGATTCTAAAAGAATAGATTTATTAGAAGATGCATTTTCTAGTTTTAAAGAGAAAAATAATCATATCTTTTTTGAAGGTCAGATTTATGATGCTTATTCTTTAATGATAAAGATATTTGATAAAGCTAAAGAGAGTATTATTATAATAGATAATTATATAGATAAGAATATCTTAGATATATTATCTAAGACTAATAGAAAAGTTACTCTTATTACTAATAAATATAACAATGTAGATTATGAAAAGTATAAAGAACAATATAATAATGTTACATTAGTAGTTAATAACTCTTTTCATGATAGATTTATTATTTTAGATAAGAAAGTTTTATATCACTTTGGAGCAAGCTTTAAAGATTTAGGTAAGAAATGTTTTGCTATTACTAAAATAGATAGTAAAAATCTTTTAAGGGAATTGATAGATAAGTTCCAGTTGTAATTAGTTTAATACCTGTTACATTACCTTTTAGTAAGTTTACCTAACAATTGATCCATTTTAACAAACTCCAGATTATCTTGTTTTGGTAATACTTGTTATAAGGTTTGTTAAAATATGAAGAAGAAATATAATATTTTAAAATGCTCTTAAAGATAACTTTAATAAGACTATAATTATGATTAATTATTATGAAGTAGATAATATTACAAGTGATGATTTTATATAATATAATACTATTAAAAAATAAAAGTATATAGTAATAAAAAAACAAACTAGGCTTTTTTACATAGTTTGTTTTTAAATAAATTAAAGATATATCTAATGATTGGTCCTGCATAAAATAATTGAAAGCACATAGCCATAGGAAAGCTTATGACCATAGATTGTAACCAACTAGATATAAAGATATCAAGACTAGGTTTATTTATAAGAATAGTTGCAATTAAACTCATAATAGGACACATAAAAGTAACTATTACAATAGAGATACCATAACTTATAAGAATACTAGGTGTTTTCTTAGGATCAAGAGCTTTAAAAGTTAATTTATGAGCGATTTTACCTATTAAGAAAAATTCTAAAATAATAGCGATTGGCCACATATATATTAACTCATTAAAAGCTTCTAAAAATACAAAGTTACTTAATCCTCCAGTATGAATAGCGATATTATAACAAATCATTACATATACCATAACAAAAGCCATTATTAAAGTATAAATAAAGTCTTGTAATTTAGTCTCAGGCATAATTAACCTCCTTTCTTGCAAAATAAAAACAGCATCATTATTAAATGTGTTGTTCGTTAGCATCTTTAAAGATGTTTCGTTTCCAATATAACCATTAAACCTGTTTCTTTAAAGATTTTAGCATATTTTTTAAAATTATGTAAGAAAAAGTTTATTTTTTTAAAGTTTTATAGTATATTTTAGGTAGGAGGAAGTTTATGACGTTATTTTGGTTAGTATTATTTATTATTTTATCTTTATTTGAATTTGCTACAATTAATTTAGTATCTATATGGTTTGCTATAGGGGCTATTATTACTACTTTTGTATCTTTAGCTACTGATAATTTTATGATACATTTAGCAGTTTTTACACTTAGTTCTATTATTTTATTATTTTTAACAAAGCCTTTTGTTAAAAAGTTAAAGAATAAAGAAGTTGTTCCTACTAATTTAGATAGAGTTATAGGAAAAATAGGAGTTGTTACTGATAAGATAAAAAAAGATGAGATAGGTGAAGTTAAAGTTCTAGGGAAAAGATGGAGTGCATACAGTGATAAAGAAATAGAAGAAAATAGTAAAGTTAAGATATTATCTATTAATGGGGTAAAACTTAAAGTAGAAGAGATTAAGGAGAGTGATAGTTAATGATTTGGGTTATATTAATAGTAATAGTTGTTATTTTAATAATAGGAGTAAAAGTTATTCCACAATCACAAGCTAAAGTAGTAGAGCGTCTTGGTAGTTATTATAAGACATTAGGAACAGGGCCTCATTATGTAGTGCCATTTATTGATAGAGTAGCATCTACTGTATCATTAAAAGAGATAGTTAAAGATTTTGCACCACAGCCTGTTATAACTAAAGATAATGTTACGATGCAAATAGATACAGTTGTATATTTTCAAATAACTGATCCTAAACTTTATACATATGGAGTTGATAATCCTATTAATGCTATTGAAAATTTAACAGCGACAACTCTTCGTAATATTATTGGTGAGTTAGAGCTTGATCAAACATTAACATCAAGAGATATTATTAATTCTAAGATGAGATCTATTTTAGATGAAGCGACTGATCCTTGGGGTATAAAAGTAAATAGAGTTGAAGTTAAAAATATTATTCCTCCACGCGATATTCAAGATGCTATGGAAAAACGTCGCGATATTCAAGATGCTATGGAAAAACGTCTATCTAATGAGAAAAAATTTGATAAAAAAGAGCAGGCTTTAGATTATGCGGTCTCACTTCAACGTACTGATGATTTAGATGTTGCAATATTTAAGACTGATACAGGGAAGTTTTGTATTGTTCGTATGGTTAATGCAGAAATAGCAGCGCAATTAGGATATACTTTAATTTATGGATTTTATGAAATAATGTATGCGGCAAAAAGTGATAAGAAACCTTTGGATGCAATTGAAGAATTACATAATATAGTAGGAAGGAGAAAGGATAATGGGATCTAGAGTAGAAAAAGTAGGACAGAATGTCGAGAAGGCAGCAGCAGTTTTGATTGCTGAAGGAGAAAAAGAAAGTACAGTATTAAGAGCAGAAGCAACGAAGGAAGCAGCAATTAAACAAGCAGAAGGAGAAGCTGAGGCAATAATTAAATTAAAACAAGCAGAGGCTGAAGGTATTAGATTACTTAAAGAAGCTAAAGCTGATAGTGCAGTTTTAAAATTAAAGAGTTATGATGCTATGGTTAGTGTTGCTAATGGTCAATCAACAAAGATAATTGTTCCTAGTGATTTACAAAATTTAGTAACAGTAGGTACTGTTCTTAGTGAATCATTTAAAGATAAGAAGAAATAAATATTATTT
>CAZJKS010000071.1:0-6205 GCA_964546695.1 uncultured Muribaculaceae bacterium
GCAATTCTAAATAATTACTCTTTACTTTTGTGTGTTATAGTCTGAATAGTTACGATTTCTTTTTGATATTATCTGAAAAAAGCTATACTTTAACTAAAAACATATGATAGAATAATAAACGAGAAATAAAAATTTAAACTTTATAAAATTACATTAAATTTATTTTAATTTATCCAAAGGAGGTATGTATAATATGGATGAAGAAAATGTATTTTTAACAAGGCTTTTAGGATTATCTTCTATTAATTCTACAGATAATCTAATGATAAAAGACAAAAAAATAACTGGAAACTTAAAAGACGTACTTAATAATCTTGAAGAAGAACAACTTGATATTATCCTTAAAATGTATTTTGATGATGTTAAAGTTTTGAAAAAATCTATTAGTAATAAAAAGAAAACTTTAGAGGATGCCATTATATCTAAAGCTAATAACATATTTAATATTCTAGATTATAATCAATATAAAGTTTTAGATGCTATTACTAACAATGAAGGTGCAACAAATGTATCAGATTTACTTATCTATACAGGAATTATCTATTCTTATACTTATAAAGAGAAAGAATATTATTTTGTACCGAATGATATAAAAGAAATATTTAAAGAATTTGTTAAAGATGATGGCTATAAAAAAGTATTAAAGAACGACTTAGAAAATCATCGCCTAAATATGTTCTATAGTTTAGGTTTAGTGCCTAAAGATTTACTTATAGATTCATATCTTGATAGTGGTTGTACTTCTTCGCTTATAAATGAATGTATAGATAATTTAAGTAATGAATTTACAATTTTAAATATAAATAATAAAGAATATTATTTCCCTAGTAATTTTACGTATTCAAATACTTATTCTAATAATATAGAGAATAGAAAATATATTAAAAGAAGCTTGGTTTTATATGATACATATGCTGTTATTATTTCAACTTTATATGTAAATATTATTAAAGAATTGAAAGATATAGATTCCAAAGATATATATCTATTTGCAATTCCTACAATCACTGCTAAAAAAAGACCTCTTGAAAAGATAGTTAATGATTTTGTTAAAAAATATAATTTATCACCTTCTAAAAAGAAAAAGATAAAGGAGATAATTGAAGGTGTGTATGATGACATTAGATTTTGGGATATAGGTGGTAAAACTATAGAAGAGGAAACTCTAGATATTTTTATAATAAAAAAGCCAAAAACAAATTCTTTAAGTAACTGCCTAAACTCTTTAAATAAGAAAGCTAAAGATATGTTACTTGAAAATTGCATGACAAATGATGCTAGCTTATTAGATGAATTTATTATTGAAGATTTTATTAATGATTGTTCATATTATTTTTATAATGAAAACGAGCTTAACGAGGTATTAGAACTTGATAATAAAATATTTAATGGTAATGCTATTATTACAAGTTTTGTATTAAACGGTTATACATACTTATATAAAGATGATAATGATTTCAAAGTATTAATTCCAAAAGAAATAAAAGATTGTTTGAAAAATGTAGATTTAGATGATTTAATTATAGATGAAGATGTAGAAAATTTTAATGAAATTGTTAATATTTATATGTGTTATAACGGAATAATATATAAAAAAGAATTGCAAAGGATTTTAAAAGAAAATAACAACTTAGACTATACAATTACTGAGTTAGATAATATTATAGAAACAAGTGGAATGCTTGTTTATGATGATTATTATAGTATTTGTGAATCGAAAAATATTTTAGAACAAGTTGTATTGTCTAATAAAGAAAATTTTAAAAACTATAAAAAAGTAGATATTAATAATTATGAAGAGTTAAGTATAGTTAGCGACTTAGAAGATAGTGTTTCAAGTTTTTTAGAAAGTATCAATATAAAAGATGATGATATTGGTAATATTTATTTTGTTATTATGTTGTTGATTAATACTAATTTATATGATGATAATGCTTTAAGGAAATATCTAACAGATATGAAAATTTACATTAATAGAAAAGACTACAGAAAACTATGTAAAATTATAAATAAATATAAAAATGATATACCTATATGGACATATAATGGCTATACTCAAAGAGAACTAAATGATATGTCTAAAGATTAAGGAATAATTATATAGGTTAAGTAAAAAGAAAGGAGGGCTTCATGAAAAAGAAAATTGCAATATTATCTTTACATCTTGGTTATGGTGGTATTGAAAAGGCAATTGTCGCTTTAGCGAATTCTCTTGCTAAGCTAGATAAATATGAAATAGAGATAGTTTCTATTTATAAGCTATATGATAATCCTGTCTTTGCAATAAGTCATAATGTTAAAGTAACTTATTTATTATCATCTAATTTATCTCCAAATAAAAAAGAATGGAAAAAAGCACTCCACAATTTAAATTTGCTATCTCTAGGTAAAGAATCATTAAAGGCTTTAAAAATATTACATAAACGTCGCAAGAGTGTGATTGAGTATTTAAAAAATAGTGATGCTGATGTTATTATCTCGACTAGAATTTTCTTAAATGAATTACTAGGTACTTATGGTAATGATAATACTTTAAAAATTGGCTGGGAGCATAATCATTATCATGACAATATGAAGTATGCTACTGATGTTACAAGGAGTGTTAAAAATCTCGACTATTTCGTATTAGTATCTAAAAACTTACAAAAATTTTATCGTAAAGAACTAAAAGCCTATAAATGTAAGTGTGTTTACATTCCTAATACTATTGAAAACATTCCTAAAACCAAAAGTCCTTTAACTAGTGAACACCTAATATCAGTTGGTAGACTTTCTCCTGAAAAGGGTTATTTAGATCTTTTAAAGATATATCTTGATTTAAGAGATAAAAAATGCAGATGGCACTTAGATATAGTAGGTGATGGACCTGAAAGAGAAAAACTAGAGAAATTTATTGAAGAAAACAATCTAGAGAAATGTGTTACACTTCATGGTTTTAAAAATAATAAAGAAATTGAAAAGTTAATGCAAAAGTCTAGTATATATGTTATGACTAGTTATACAGAAAGTTTTGGTATAGTTTTACTTGAAGCGATGAGTAATGGCATACCTTGTATTGCCTTTGATTCTGCCGAAGGTGCAAGAGAAATAATAACATCAGGACGCGATGGTTATTTAATAAAACACAGGAACTTTAAAGCTATGGAAAAAAAGATATTAGATTTAACTAAAAATATAGACACAAGAAAAGAACTAGGACGAAATGGAAGAGTCAAAGTAAAAAATTATACTTCAGAAAAAATATGTCCTTATTGGGAGAAGATAATTGAAAGAAGGTAATATAAGTGAAAAGAAAAGTAATGTTTATATCAAGTACAGGTGGACACTTATCAGAACTTTTACAACTTGATAGTATTATGAAAGAATATAATTATTCTCTTGTAACAGAAAAGACTAAATCAAATAATAAATTAAAACAAAAATATAAAAATGTTTCCTTTCTTTTATATGGCACAAAAGATCATAAATTAACTTATCCTTTTAAACTTTTTATTAATTGTTTTATTAGTCTTATTCTCTATTTCAAATACCAACCAGATTATATTATTACAACAGGAGCCCATACAGCAGGACCACTTTGTTGCATAGGTAGAATTTTTGGAAGTAAAGTTATTTATATTGAAACGTTTGCCAATATCAACACCAAGACTATTACAGGCGCTCTGTTTTATAAATTTCACATTGCTAATTTATTCATAGTGCAATGGAAACCTATGTTAAAACTATATCCTAAAGCAATTTATGGAGGGTGGTGTTTTTAATGATTTTAGTAACATTAGGTACTCAAGATAAAAGTTTTACAAGATTATTAGAAGCCATTGATAAGGAAATAGAAAAAGGGACTATTAAAGATAAAGTTATAGTCCAAGCAGGATATACTAAATATAAAAGTAATAATATGGAAATTTTTAAAACTGTATCAAATGATAAATTAGAAAGTCTTATAGAAGAAGCTGACTTAATTATAACTCATGGTGGAGTAGGGAGTATTTTAACTTCTCTAAAGCATCATAAGAAAGTAATAGCAGCACCGAGATTAGCTAAATATAATGAACATACTAATGATCATCAAAAACAAATAATAGATGAATTTAGTAAAGATGGTTATATCTTAGCATTAAAAGATTTAACTAAGATAGATAAGATTCTAAATAAAAGTAAAACTTTTAAGCCTAAAGAGTTTAAAAGTAACAATGATAATTTTAAAAAATTAATAACTACCTATATAGAAGATACTAATCATACAAGCTGGTTTAATCGTGATAAATACGTTATTTTAACTGCTATTATTAACTTAGTTATCTTTTATCTTTTGCATCTTACTAATATAAACATTTATTTAAACTTAATTATATGCTATTTTATATCATGTCTACTTATGACTTTATTTAAAAGTAAAAAAATAAATAATACTATAACTGCTATAATCTGCTTTTTCTTAATAGAAGG
This sequence comes from uncultured Muribaculaceae bacterium, assembly GCA_964546695.1. Classification (GTDB taxonomy): domain Bacteria; phylum Bacillota_I; class Bacilli_A; order RF39; family UBA660; genus Onthousia. The sequence goes on from CAZJKS010000071.1 coordinate 4,450, forward strand.
CTTATCTTTAAATCTTTTTGTAGATAATTTATATTTAGATATAATCCTATCTAAACTATTAATTAATATTATAGTAATTATTATATATCATTTTCTAGTTAGAAAAAGTTAATAAAGTTAATAATTAAACAGGGGGTGTTTAATTTGAATATAATCAAAGAGAAATTTAAATTACATAAATATTATCTTATAACAATAATTATTCTAATAATTATCGTTATCATCTTATCTATATCATTATTAACATCTAATAATGACTTTAAAAACCCTTATGAAGTAGAAGTTAGTTCAACTGATAATTTTCTATTTTTAGGAGATTCTATTACTGATTATTACCCATTAGATGAATATTATGATAATTTGCCAGTAGTAAATAGTGGTGTTGCTGGTAATAAAACAAAAGATATCCTAAACAATATGGAAACAAGAGTTTATCAATATAACCCAACAAAAATATTCTTACTAATAGGAACTAACGATTTAAACAGTAATGATGAAAATATAGTTAATGAAACTTTTAATAATATTAAGAAAATAATAAAAGAAATTAAAGAAAATAGAAGTGAAGCTTCTATATATGTAGAAAGTATCTATCCAGTTAATGCTACCCTTGAAAATAATTCTGTTGAAAATAGGACTAACAAAAAAATAAAAGCCTTAAACAAAAAAATAGAAAACTATTGCAAAAAGGGAAAGTGTAATTATATAAATTTATATGATGAACTAATAGATGAAGATGGGAATTTAAAAGAAGAATACACTAGTGATGGACTTCACTTAAATAGTTTGGGTTATGTTGTTATTACAAGGGAGTTGTTACCGTACTTAAATGAATAAATTTATAAAAAGAATATTAATATATACTCTTATATCTATAAACACTCTTACTTTAAAAGCAAGTAATAAAGAAGAGAGTACTAAAGATATAATTTATGATTATTATGATGATAACTATGTTATTAATTCTAAAATTATAAATATATTAAATAAGATAGATGAGTATTATGATATAACCTCAATTGATATAGATGAAAAAGATAATATTGAAAGTATTTTATTACTTAATGCTCTTATAGAAAATGATAATTTAACGAGTGAAGAAAAAGAGTTAGGTTATGAATTATTGCCTTTCTTTTTAGATTACAATGATATAGATAAATATAGTATTTATGAAAGATTAAATACATTAGATATTATTTATGAAGATAAAAAATTAGAAATAGACACAAATGAATTAGTCGCTGCTACTTATTTACCATCTGAAAATACGATTACTTGCTATATAGAAGATGGTGGTGTTCTACATCATGAATTATTTCATGTACTAATACCTATGGAAGATTTTCCTAAGACCTTAAAAGAAGGACTAGTAAGTGAACTTAGCTTAGAATATTTTACTGATGAAGAAGTATCATTAGTATCTACATATAAAAAATATGTTGCTTTTACAAAAGCTTTAACTTTCCTAATAGATAGTGATACTCTAATAGAACTAGCAAGTTATAACGATTTAATAAGCTTTAAAGAAATATTATTAAATGAAGGAACAATTACTGAAGATGAGTTAGATAATATTCTTAACTTATTAGATGGTAATCCTGATATTACTACAAGAGGAGAAATAACAACAACTTTAATAAATAGTTTTACATCATTAAAAGAAAATAGTGATGCTTTAAGTAATTTAAGACAATATACTATATATAATCATATTATAGATAACAATTATTACTTTAACAAAGAAAAAATAAAGACA
>CAZJKS010000072.1:0-6199 GCA_964546695.1 uncultured Muribaculaceae bacterium
GTAATAAAATCCTCTCAAACAAATATAAAAGTAGAGTAATCATACCCTACTGACTATATTATTTACTTTTAATTTCTTTAGATTCTAGTTTTTCCAAAACATCACTAACTACATCAATAGCTTTCAATCTCAACTCTTCAGCAGCATCTTCTAAAACTGGAGTCCCTTTAGCCACAGCAAGATTAACTAAATCTTGACATTTTTTCTTTATCTCTTCACCTTTCTTCTTAGCAATCTTTAAAGCTTTCTCTTTATCCAAATCTTCAAGAAGAGCTGTAATTTCTTCCACTTTTGCTTCAAAAATAGCCTTAACTTCTTCAGTATCTACTGATTTTATCTGTTTAACTACATCATCTAACTTCTCTTTTAAATCTTTTCTCGTTTCACTACCTTTTTTAGGTGCAAACAAAACACCTAAACCAGCCCCAATCATAGCACCGGCCAAGAATTTACCAAAACCACTTTTTTTACTCATCAATATCACCCTTTCCTTTTTTATTAAATATATTAGTTAAAAAACTAACAATACTACCTACTAAAGTATCAGTAATAGTAACTAATTTATCGCTAACACTATCAACAAAGTTAAAAACACCATCTAAATTATCAAGTTTTTTCTTAGTATCATCTAAAATAGCATCTACTTTAGACAAAGTGTCTAACATCTTCAAAGCTAATATTATTAAAACAATTACTAATACTATTAATAGACTATCCAAAATTACCCCTAAAAATTCCACTTTTATCCTCCTTTCTTTTCATCATCATACATTGAATCTATTAAATCAAATAAATTATCTTCAATAGTAGCATCATCAACATTAACATCCTCTTCAGCAAATTTTTTCAAATCTGTTCTACGACCTGTCGCTTTTTCATGAGATACATCTTTATAATCGATATTATATTCAAGACCTAAATCACTATAATATTCTTCTGCATCACCTACCGTAACTTTAGCAACTGATGGAGTATTCTCATCACTTATATCTAGAAGACTATCTTCTTCTTTTATATCAATATTCCCATCAGTAATTAGCTCATCATTATCTTGATCTTTTTGCTTATTAGAAGTTAGCTCTTCTTCAAAAATATCATCACTATTACCATAAGCTTTCTCCCTAACGCTATCGACATCAATATTCTTTGTCTTATAGCTACTTGTTATTCTAACCTCTTTCTTTGTCGCAACTTCGTCCTTTTTGTAATTTTGATCTAAAACACCATAAATTGGAGAAATAATAGGTGAAGGATGAAATGTTTTCTTCTCCCTTTGCCTAGAAACACTACCATATTCATGAATTTTTATTTCATTATTACCATTAGAACCATACAACTTTTTATCCTCTTTTTTATTATCTCCTTGATATAAAGGATGCACTTCCTCTTTTTCTTTTTTCACATGTTTAGGCTTTTCAGGAATCTTAGGCTTATCATCAACCTTAGGAGCTAACTTTTCTTCTCTTTTAGCATCTAAATCTATAAAATCATCATCTAAAATAGCCTTAAATTTAAAATCCTTAGTAGCATTATCTTGCTTTGCCTCTTCTTTTTTCTCCTCTTCAATAATAACTTCCTCTTTATGAGCCTTTTTACTAGGTTTTTCATCCACAACTATCTTTTTAGCAATAGGTTTTTCTTTTTTCTTTGGTTCTTTTGGTTCCTCAACTTCCACATACTCCTCTTCAAAAAGAGCATTTTTTAGTTTATCTAGCAGTTTCATAAGCTAGACACACCACCTTTCTGTATCTTAATTTTCATCTATTTCTATTCTCTCCTCAGTATTACTATCTCCATAACCTTCATAAATACCATACTTTTCCTCATACTCAAGATATGTATCTTTAGTAGCAGTACTTCCCTTAGGTTGCATAACATCATAAGTAACTTCTTCATAATTCAAAACATTGTTACCTATAAGACTTTCTAATACATTTCTATTGAACTCTAAAGACTTCAAAATACTACTCATATTTATAATAGCACTCTTTATTTCAGCCTCTTTAACAAAAGCCTCAATTTTACCATAATTATACATATACTCTATAAAATAAACAGCAGTATCCTCTATTTTAGTTATCTCTAAATAACCCAACTTATCATTATAATTCAATTCCTTAGAAAAATACGCATCATCATTTACCTCATAATCTACTTCCTCTTCATTATAATAACTAACAACATCAATATAAAAATAGTAGGTATTATTATATTCATCTTTTAAGCTAACATTATACTCATCCTTTGTCAACAATTTCAAACCCTTAGGTATATAATATTTATACCCTTCAAAAAAATTATTAGATAAATTAGTATCAGTACCTAACATAACATCAACTACTTCATCAATACTCATATTAGATAAATTACTACATCCTGTTAATAATAAAACAAAGACCAGTAATAGCATTATTTTCTTCTTCAATATGCAACACCTACTCTTTTACAATTATATCAAATAAATACTCAATTTGCTACTTCTTTTGTGCAAAAAGATGATAGACATTTTTACCCTCTTTACTAAATTTTTCTTCATATTCACTCTTAATAATATCAGTATGAGTTCTATGATAATCAAAAGATATCTCACTTAAAGTATAGCCTTTTTTACTTAAGCTTTCAAGTGAATAGATAAATAAATCTTCATTGTCAGTTTTCATATCTATTTTCTTTACACTTTTAAAGACACTATCATACTTATCTAAAAATACTTTACTTGTAAGTCTCCTATCATACCATCTCTTCTTAGGCCAAGGATCAGAAAAATTCAAATAAATTAAGTCAATCTCCCTAAAAAACACTTTATCCACATCTAAAGCATTCATTCTAATTAACTTTAAATTATCTAAATCATTAGGCATTTTTTTAATAGCTTTTGCCATTACACTATCAAACCTCTCTATACCTATATAATTTATATTTTTATATTTAATTGCATTTTCTAAAATAAATTTTCCTTTCCCCATACCTATCTCAAGATAAATAGGATTATTATTATTAAATAACATCTTCCATCTTCCCTTAAACTCTAACGGAGTTTTAACTAAATAATCACAGTTACTTAATATTTTTTCTTTATCTTTAACATTTCTTAAACGCATAATAAACCTCCAAGTCATATAGCATATTCTATCATAAATAACATAAGTAGGGAATATAATATCTTGAAAGGAAGGTTAAATATATGAATCAAGGTATGCCTATGTGGCCAAATAATCCTAATATGGGAGATTGGCAAAACTCAAATAATATAAATCAAAGACTTAATAATCTTGAAAATCAACTTAATAGATTTGAAAGACAATTAAGAAGACTTGAAAATAGAGTTAGTAGAATAGAATCAACAATGATTACACCAAGAAACTATGATAGTCAATCAACTGGTTATGGTAATAGCAACGATAAATATATGATGTAAAAAGATATGACAAATAGGTGATTTACTTATTTGTCTTTTATATTTATCTATAAAGTTTTTCTAATATAACATCTTCTAAACGTAACACTAAATCTTTCCTTTTATAAAGCTATTATTTTTGGTTATACTAAAATTGACAGTTAATGCTAAATAAATTATACTTTATATAGGTTGTGATAAGAATGGAATTAAGAGTTTTAAAGAAAAATGAATACGAAAAATTTGTAAAGTCTAATCCTTACAAAAGTCATTTTTTACAATCATATGACTGGGGAGAACTATCTAAAGAAGAAAGAGGCCTTACTCCTTATTATTTAGGACTTGATGATAATGGAAAAATTATAGGAGCAACTTTACTTTTAAAGAAAAGTTTACCTTTAGGATTATGTTATTTGTATGCTCCTAGAGGATATGTAATTAATTTTAATGAGAAAAAAATATTAGATAAGTTTACAAAGGAAATTGTCAAGTTTGCAAAAAGAAAAAAAGCAATTTACATAAAGATTGATCCTGATATTATTTGGAAAAAGGAAGACTATAAAGGTGAAGTAACAGAAGTTGAAGCTAAAAGCAAAATAATATATAATGAGTTACTTAGATTAGGTTATAAACATATGGGCTTTACTAAGAATTTTGAAACGAGTCAGCCAAGATATACTTTTAGAATAGATTTAAATCAATCTATGGAAGAAATAGAGAGTCATTTTTCAAAGACCACAAAACAAAGAATAGCAAAAGCACTTAAACTTAAAACGAAAGTTGAAATTGGAACAGAAAATGATTTAGAAGAGTTTTACCATCTAATGATGTTAACAGAATCAAGAAAAGATTTTGTTTCTTATGGAATAGATTATTATAAGACTTTATATAAAATATTTAATGAAGATAATAAAGCAACTTTGTTTCTAGGTAAGGTTAATATAAAAGATAGTTTAGAAGTATTAGAAAATGATTTAGATGAAGTTAATAAAAAAATATCTGAACTTCCTAAAGAAAATATGTCTAAAAGTGCTAAAAATAAACTCAAAGAGTTTACAAGACAAAAAGAAAATTTAGAAAAAGAAACAGAAAAATATAATAACTATTTAAAAGAATATGGAAAAGAAGTAACTTTATCCGCCCATATGATTTTAGAGTATGGAGATAAAGCTTGGGTACTTTATGCAGGTAATCATAATATTTTAAGTGAAACCTATGTAAATTATCACACTTATTATGAACATTTAAAGTTTTGTAAAGAAAGAGGTTTAAAAATATATGACCAGTTCGGTACAATTGGAGATTTATCTAAAAATAATCCTAGACTTGGTCTACATGAATTTAAGAAAAAATTTGGTGGGGACTATATCGAGTTTATGGGCGAATTTGATTATGTTATTAAACCAATTTACTACTTTGCTTTTACAAAGTTAGTACCAATTTATAGAAATATGATAAAAAAAAGAAAGAAGAAGGAACTTAATGATGAAATTAAAAGAGATTAGTTTTGAGGAATTAGAAAATTTTGCTTTAACTACCGATGAAGTTACTTTTCATCAGACAAAAGGATGGGCAAAATTAAAAGAACATAATGGGTGGAAACATTATGTAGTAGGTTTATATGATGAGGAAGAAATAAAAGCAGGAGCATTGATTCTTGCTAAGGCTGTGCCTATCATCAAAAAATATATGTTTTATTCACCAAGAGGATTTTTAATAGATTACCATGACTATAATCTATTAAAAACATTTACAGAAGAAATTAAACAGTTTGTAAAAAGTAAGAGTGGTATTTTTATAAAAATAGATCCTTACGTTATGTATAAACAAAGAGACTTAAATGGGGATTTAGTTAAAGATGGTACAGATAATAGTGATACTGTAAATAATTTAAAAGAGTTAGGCTATAAACATTTTGGCTTTAATTTAATGCAAGATGCTCTACAACCTAGATGGATGCATACTATTACAGTTAAAGATAAAAGCGTTGATGATATTATGAAAAATATGGATCCTAAGACAAGACAGATTCTAAGGAAAAATGAAAGACTTGGTGTAAAAGTTAGAGAAATTACAAGAGATGAATTACCTATATTTAAAGATATTATGCAACACACAGGAGAAAGAAGAGAATTTATAGATAGACCGTTATCATATTATGAGAATATGTGGGATAGTTTACATGATGATGGTATTTTAAAAATATTAATTGCTGAAATAGATTTTAATGAAGAAATTGAAAATACAGAACAAGAAATAAAGTCGTTGAAGGAATCTATTAAAAGAAGAAAAGAACAATATGAAGATAAGAGCAAACCTATGAATGAGAAAAAATATCATAGTAAGCAAGAATTTGAAAAAAGTGAGATTAAAAGATTACAAAAGAATATTGAAAAGACTAAAGATATGAAAGAAAAATATGGTAACAAACCTATACTTGGAGGAATATTATTCTTAATATATGGTAAAGAAGTCTTATCACTTTACGGTGGTTCTAAAGCAGAACTTATGAGTTTTCAATCTGCTTACACTCTTCACTTTGCAGGTGTTAAGTATGCCATAGAAAATGGATATGACACTTATAATTTCTATGGTATCACAGGAGACTTCAGTGAAAACAATCCTTTACTTGGACTTTATCTATTTAAAAAAAGTTTTGGTGGCCAAGTAGTAGAATTAATTGGAGAATTTGATCTTATTATTAGTCCTTTCTGGTATCATACTTATAAGATTAGTTATAATCTTTATCATAAACTTAAGAATATTAAAAGATGACCTAACTATAGATCATCTTTTATATTT
>CAZJKS010000073.1:0-6132 GCA_964546695.1 uncultured Muribaculaceae bacterium
TATGTTAGAGAAGACTATATTGAAAAAATATAAGAAAAATACTACAATATTGTTAGGAGGATTTTTTATGAAAAGAACTGTTAAAGATTTGGATATTGATAATAAAAAAGTAATAATTAGATGTGATTTTAATGTACCTTTAAAAGAAGGGGAAATTACTGATGATACAAGAATAGTAAAAAGTTTGCCTACTATCAAATACTGTTTAGAACATAATGCTAAAGTAATTTTGATGTCTCACTTAGGACGTGTAAAGACTTTAGAAGATAAAGTTAAGAATGACCTTAGTGTTGTTGCTACTAGACTAAGTGAATTATTAGATAAAAATGTAACTTTTGTAAATGCTACAAGAGGAGAAGAGTTAGAAAAGGTTATCTCTGATATGAAAGATGGCGATATTGTTTTAATGCAAAATACGCGTTATGAAGATTTGGATGGTAAAAAAGAAAGTGGTTGTGATATGGAACTTGCTAAATACTGGGCCAGTTTAGGAGATATCTTTATTAATGATGCTTTTGGAACTCTTCATAGGGCTCATGCATCTAATGTTGGTATTAGTACATATTTACCTAGTTGTGTAGGACTACTTGTTCATAAAGAGTTAAATGCTTTATCTTATCTTTTTAATCCTGATAGGCCATTTATGATAATATTAGGTGGTGCTAAAGTAAGTGATAAAATTGGTCTTATTGAAAATTTACTACCTAAATGTGATAAAATCTTAATTGGTGGGGGGATGGCTTTTACATTTTTAAAAGCAGAAGGCTATAATATTGGTAACTCTCTATTAGATGAAGAAGCTCTTCTTTTCTGTAAAAAAATATTAAAAGAAAATGAAGATAAAATAATATTACCAATAGATGTAGTTTGTAATGATAAATATGAAGATACTGAAGGTGTTGTTAAAGATATAACAGAATTAACTGATAATGAAATGGGTTTGGATATTGGTCCTAATACAGTTAATATCTTTAAAAATAATTTAAAAGATGCTAAAACCATTATGTGGAATGGACCTCTTGGGGTTTATGAGTTAAAAAACTATGTTAAGGGTACTGATGATATTCTAACTTACTTGATGGAATGTGATTCTAAAACAGTTCTAGGTGGTGGAGATATTGTGGCTGCAGCAACATCTTGTAATGTAGTAGATGAGCTATATCATATTTCTACTGGTGGAGGTGCTACCTTAGAATATTTAGAGGGGAAAGAGCTACCAGGACTAAAAAATATTCCTGAAAAATAAAATATACTAGGGGAGGAATAGTTATGAGAATAGGTCTATTTACGGATGCTTATGTACCTTCTGTTAATGGTGTTGTAACTAGTGTTGAAACATTAAAAAAAGCACTTGAACAGAGGGGGCATACAGTTTATATAGTTACAGTTGGACAAGATAATAAGACCTATGATTATGATGAGAAAGAGAAGATACTTAGAATACCAGGAATTTTTTTAGGTATATATGATTATAGATTATCAAGTATCTATCCTTTAAAAGTGATTAATCAGGTTAAATCTTGGGACTTAGAAGTAATTCATTCACATACAGAACTTAGTATGGGAATATTTGCAAGACTATTTGCTAAACAATATAATATACCTTTAGTTCATACTTATCATACAATGTATAAAGATTATACATGGTATGTTTCTAGAAATATAAAGTTTTTTGATATGGGGTGTAAGAAAGCAATTGAGTATTTGAGTAAATTTTATTGTGATAATACGGCTGATGCTTTTATTGTACCTACTGTGAAAACTTATCATTTGTTTAGAGATGAGTATCATTATGATAAAGATATTTATATTGTACCTACAGGAGTAGATGCATCTAGATTTTATAAAGAAAATTGTGATAGACTAAAAGTTTTGAAAATGAGATATGAGTTAGGATATAAAAGAAAGGATTTTGTATTGCTTTTTGTAGGTCGACTTGCTCAAGAGAAAAATGTTCCTTTTCTATTTGATGTTATAGGGAAAATACAAAATAAGAACATTAAACTTTTAGTTGTGGGATATGGACCGGATGAAGATAATTATAAAAAGGAAGTTAAAGAAAAGGGGCTTAGTGATAGAATAAAATTTACAGGTAAAGTTGCTTGGAGTGATATGCCAAACTATTATCATATAAGTAATGCTTTTATAACTGCTTCAACTACAGAAACACAAGGGTTGACTGTTGTTGAAGCTTTAGCAGCTTCACTTCCTGTTATTTGTATTGATGATGATGCCTTTAGAAGTGCTGTCGTTGATAATTATAATGGTCGTATCTTTAAGGATGAGAAGGAATGTTTAAAGATAATAGAAGAGTTAGCTACTAATAAATTAGAACTTGAAAATTTAACGGATAAGGCAGAGGGGTCTATTAAGAAGTATTCTTTATCATCTTTTGCAGAGTCTGTCTTAGAAGTATATAAAGTAGCGATTACTAAGCATAATAAAAAACAAACTTTATCAACAAGGATTGTGGAAAAACTTAAAAATAAATGGAAGAGAGGTAGAAGAAATGATAGTAGCCTTAAATCATAAGAGTAATTTTACGAAAGAGGAAATATTAAAGTATTTAGAAGATTATAAAAACTTAAATGCTTATAATCATGAGATGATTTTAATACCTAGCATCTGTTATTTGCCATTAATACCAGATAATATAGCCTATGCATCAGAAGATGTAAGTAGCATGGGTATGGGAGCATATACTGGAGAGATTAGTGCTAGAGCTATTAAATCTTTGGGGGCAGTTTATACTTTAATTAATCACAGTGAAAGAACTACTAAGATGAATGAGAATCTTGATATAAGTAAACAAAAATTAGAACAAGCTTTTTCTAATGACTTAATACCAATTATCTGTATAGGGGATACTTTAGAAGAACATGAAAGTGGAGAATATGTTGATAAAATAAAAAAAGATATGGACTATTTACTAAGAGATATAGATAAATCTAAAGAGTTTATAATTGCCTATGAGCCAATATTTGCCATAGGTACAGGTATTGTTCCTACAAATCTAGATATTGAAAAAGTAACTACCATGTTAAAAGATGTATATCAAAAGAAAGTCTTATATGGTGGTAGTGCTAATGAAAATAATATTGATGAATTAAAGATGGTAAAAAATATAGATGGTTTTTTATTAGGAGGAATATCACTAAAACTTTCTTCTTTACAAGAGTTTCTTGATAAGTTACAATAATGAGCTAGGGAAGTGAGAATATGCCTAATTTAGAAGAAGCAATAAAAATTAGAGAACAGGCAATTAAAGAAGTATATGAAGATATAGAAAAAGCTGAAAAATTTTTAAAAAAGGGAGCTACTAATTATATGTTAAAGTAATTACACCTGATATAGAAAAATGTGTTAAAATGTTTTGTTTGATGATTTGAGTATAACGTATTGTTATTTAGATGTGGGTGAGATAGGAGGACATTTTGATATTTTAAATACTAAATTAAAACCATTAGGTCTAAAAGCAATTAATAAAAATAGGTGTTTAAAATTAGATTATTTAAGAGATTTATTTAATCCTATTGTATGTTACGAAATTACAAATGATCCAGTTGATTATATTTTCTTTCGCAGATCTTATTTACAAGAGATAGTTCAACGTGAAGGGTATACTTTTAAAGACTTAGAAAATAATGGAAGTAAGTATGTAATTTCAGCTATTCTTCCGACTTTAGAAAAAGATAAAAATAACAAAGTTTTAATTAAAAAGGATTAAAACTTTTTTTTCGACAAAATCTCTCTTTTTTTACTCTATCAAAATTTCTTTATCTGTTATATAATTAAGATGCGTGGTAGTATATGGAAGGAGAGAAAATGAAAAAGACCAACGTATTAATGATTGATGATAATATTGAATTAGTTAAAATGGTGAAGGAGTACTTTAAGGATAATAAAGAAATAGAAGTTACTTTAACTGCATATGATGGTGTGCAAGGTATAAACTTAATTGAAAATAATCAGGATGAATATGATGTAGTTCTTCTAGACCTTATTATGCCTAATAAAGATGGTATGAGTGTATTAAGAGATATGAGGGATAAGAAACTTGTTAAGAAAGTAATAGTATTAACATCTTTTAATACTCAGGAAGTTATAAGAGAAGCTAGTGAGTTAGGTATTAGTTACTTTATATTGAAACCTTTTGAATTGACTGAACTTGAAAAGAGAATATTAGAGTGTAGTAGTAAGAACGATTATGATAAGAAAACTATTGATATGAAGTATAATAACTTACAAGTCTCAATAACAAAAGTATTACATGAGTTAGGTGTTCCATCACATATTAAAGGTTATCAATATATAAGAGAAGGTATTACCGTACTTTATGAACATCCTGAAGTAATAGGGGGAATTACTAAAGAACTATATCCAGATATAGCAGAAAAGTTTGATACAACAGTATCTCGTGTAGAACGTGCTATAAGACATGCTATTGAAGTAAGCTGGAATAGAGGTAATTGGCAGTTAATGGAGGATATCTTTGGACATAGTGTTGATATTGATAAAGCTAAACCAACTAATTCAGAATTTATTGTTACAGTCGCAGATAAACTTCGTCTTGAATTTCATCAAGATGCAGTTAGGCAGTGATTAACTATTAAGACGAGCAGTAGTAGTCTTTTTATTTTGCTTTCATTTAAGAATAATTAATGATAAAATTAAAAAATAAATAATTAGATGTTGATATGCAAAATTAGTTTTAGAGATGTAAGATGTAAGATGTAAGCTGTAAGCTGTAGAATTAACCCAAAGTTTTATAGCTTTTTTTCTTTTTTAAAATATTGACTAAATAAAAGAATAAATATATACTTATATTAGAAGATGTGGGAGGTGACTACACTAAATGGAACGAAAAATTAATAAATTCTTATTGAAATGGAAAACAGATTTAATAAGAAAACCATTATTAATCATTGGAACAAGACAAGTAGGAAAGACTTATACAGCTTTAGACTTTGGTAAAACTAACTATCAATATGTCGCTTACTTTAATACTGACCATAATACTATTTTAAAAGACTTGTTTAAAAAAGAAAGGTCTATTACAAGACTAGCAGAAGCCTTAAGTATAATATCAGAAGTTCCTATTGTTAAAAATGATACCTTATTAATCTTTGATAATGTTACAGATGAAGAGGTTATTAAAGGAATAAAACTATTTGGTTATGATAAAAATGATTATCATGTTATCGCTATAACATCTAGTAGAGATTCTCTATTAAAGTTTAGAGGAGAAGAATTCCAATATAAAATCATGACAGAAATGGATTATGAAGAGTTTTTATGGGCTGTTGGGGAAAAAGAAGTAGCAGAGAAAATAAGGTATGCTTATGATAATCATAGAAGTTGTAGTGTTCATACTAAAGCCTTAGATTACTTTTATGAATATTTAATAACAGGAGGACTTCCAGAAGTAGTAGATGCTTATGCTAATAAATGTCATTATGGGTATATAGATAGTATTAAAGAAAGAGTATTTGATATAAATAAAAGTGAATTATTAGGAAGTGATAATTTAATTGATATAGAACGTGGTATTGAGGTAATGGAAAGTATTCCTAAGCAGTTAGAAAAAGATAATAAAAAATTTCAATATGGGGTTTTAGGTTATGGTAGACGTGCTAAGGAATTTGAAAATGCTATTAACTTTTTAGTTATTAATCAATTAGTCTATCGTTCTTATAAAATAAGAGTTGCAAAGTCTCCTTTATCTAGTTGTAAGGAAGTTGATAGTTTTAAGTTATATTTACCGGATGATGGACTTTTAAGTATGAGATATAATTTAACTAAAGAAAGATTAAAAGTGGATGAAAATATTAAACAAGCTTTATACGAAAATCATATCGCTCATACTTTAGTAGAGTCAGGTTATTCTCTATACTATTATCAGTCAGAAGGGAAAGCCGAAGTTAACTTTGTTATTCAAAATAGAATGGGTAAGATTATTCCTATAGAACTTGCTACTAAACAAGGTTCTAAAGTAAAGAGTTTATCAGTCTTTATGAAAAAGTATATTGTAACAGAGGCTTTGCGTATAACTGAGAATAATTTTTCAACTAAGAAAAATGTTAGGTATCTGCCTATATATGCAATATTTTGTTTAAATGAACAATTATATTA
>CAZJKS010000074.1:0-6009 GCA_964546695.1 uncultured Muribaculaceae bacterium
AAATTTGTATATCAAATTTGCTAAATTATTTTGTTTAATTCTTATATTTTTAGCTTAAATGTAAAAAAACAGTTGATTATTATCTCAACTACTTTTTTATTTCCATATTGATTTACTGTTTTACAGTGGTTTTTTCTTTACTCTTACCACCACATATTAAATTTAGTGGTAAATGATATTTTTTGGTAAGAATAATTAATTTGTTTGTAGGTATTCTTGTTTTTCCATCTTCATAATAAGAATAACTAGACTGTCTGATGTTTAAAGTTTTAGCAAACTCTTTTTGTGTTTTTTTAATTTTCATACGATATCTTTTTAATTGACTTCCAATAAAACTAATGGTTATATTATTTCCGTAAATAACTTCTTTTTTATCGGATGTTAAATCAAGCATATACTCGACATTCGTATGAAAATATTTAGCTAGTTCAACTAACTTCTCAATGGGAAAATTAACGTCGCCCAATTCCCACATGGCATAAGTAGTTCTTTTGACACCTAAGATATTTGCAATGTCTATTTGTTTTAAATCATGATCTTCTCTTAAATCTTTAATTTTCCCAATTTGCATCTTTACCACCTTAATCCTATTTTATTACAGTCAATTAAATATTAGGCGTTTTGTCAAAATAACTGATAAAAATAAATATTTAGAGCAAAAAAGAAGATATGGTTAATTATATAATAGGAGGTGATAATAATAAAAAAAGTAAAATTGATTTTGCAGGAGGCTTCTTATGATTGTGGTGTTTCTTGTCTTTTAATGATAGTTAGATATTATAGGTGCAATGTTTCTTATGATCATTTAAAAAGAATTAGTATGATGGAAAGTGATGGAACAACTATGTATGGTTTAATGCAAGCTGCCTCTTCTCTTGGCTTTGATGCTTATGGAGTTAAGGGTAATATTACTGATATTCCTAAAACATCTTTTCCTTTAATCGCTCATGTTAAAATAGATGAAGAAAAAAATTTGTATCATTTTGTTGTAATTACAAATATAACTTCTAAAAAAGTTATAATTAAGGATCCTAGTTCTGCTCTTAAGGTGGTTATTATTGATGAGTTTAATAAGATAGCAACAGGTAATTATCTTTTTATTAATAAAACTGCAAGTATTAAGAGATTTACAAGAGTCCCGATTATAAGAAGAGAAATAAGAAAACTTATAGATAATAATAGAAAAATGTTTGTTTTTATGTTTATGACTGTAATTATTGGTATAGGCCTTGAATTGTTAAATTTATTTTCGTTAAAAATAATTTTAAATAATGCTATTGTTGTTAAATCAACTTATAATTTAATCGTTTTACTATTTATTTTCTTTTATCTTTTACTCTTGAAAAATCTTTATTCTTATTTCACACAATTATTAGGTTTGAAACTTAGAAATAAATTTAGTTATCATTTGAAACTTAATTTAATGAAACAGTTATTATCACTTCCAAATTTATATTATCAAACTAAAGAAAGGGGAGTTGTTATATCTTTATTTAATGATGTTGATATTTTTGCAGAAGCATTGTTATCTTTTATATTAACTTTAATTAATAGTATTTTTATTCTTACTTTTATTTATTTGTTTTTTATAAGTTTATCGTTATCATTATCTCTTATAATTATAATTAGTAGTATTATTTTATTTATATTTATTTATTTTCAAAAGAAAATAAGTTCAAAGATAATTACTGAATATTATCAAGTTAGAGATAATTACAACTCTAAGTTACAGCAAGTTGTTACTAATAATGATAAAATAAAAGGCCTTCATATAGAAACAGTTATGTTTAATAATTTTAAAAAAATAACAGATTCAGTTCAGAATAAAAATTATTTAATTAATAGGTATAGTGAGCTTATAAAAAACAGTTTAAATTTTTTTGAAGGTATCATATATTTAGCGATTTTAGGAGTAGGGGGTATTATTTTAATTACTACTACAGATATTAGTTTGACTACTTTTTTGTTATTAGAAGGTTTTATCTTTATGGGGTTAAAAAATGTAGAGAGTTTAGTATTATTGACTTTTAAATATCAAAATGCTAGGAAAATAAAAGAGCGGTTAGATGATATTTTTAATTATGAAAAAGAATTATTATTACCTTTTTCTAATCATAATTATCTTATGAAGAATATTGATATAACTATTTCTAATTTATCGTTTAAATATAAAGATAATTTAGTTCTTAACAATATCAATATGAAGATTAAAGCCTGTGATAAAGTCTTTATTTATGGTAATTCTGGCAGTGGTAAAAGTACTTTAGCTAAGTTGTTAGGATGTTTTTTGCCACTTGATTTTGGACATATTAAATTTGGTAATATTGATATAACTCATTATAATTTGGATGATCTTAGAAATATGGTTACTTATGTTTCTAGTAAAGATATGATTAGTAATACTAATATAAAAAATAATATTTATTTGGCAAGGAAGCCTACTATTAATCAAGATACGCTTTTAAATATTACGGGAGTTAAGAAATTATTTAATGATAAAGGTTATGCTCTAGATACTATTTTACAAGAGGGTGGGGAGAATATTAGTATGGGTGAGAGGGCACGTATTAATATCGCTCAGGCTTTCTTTAAACCTAGTTATATTTATATTTTAGATGAGTGTCTTAGTAGTTTAGATGGTAAACTTGAAAGAGAAATATTAAATAATATTATTAATTATTATAAAGATAAAGTTATTATTTATATATCACATCGTCTTACTAATAAAGATTTATTTAATAGGGTATTTTATATAGAAAAAGGAAAGTGCTATGAAGAGTTATAAAAATAGAGTTATAGTATTATTCTTTCTTAGTATTACTTTGTTTTTAACTTTTATCTTTTTCTATTTATTAACTACTATTAAGTTATGGACTTATGAGATGGTTGGTATTTTACAAGTTGACGGTGTAAATATTATGGTATTTACTTCATTAGATTTAGATATTTTTAAAGATAATAATTTCTTTTATTATGATGGGATAAAATATAATTATAAGTTAATTTCAAAAGAAGAAACCGATGAGGGGATGCTTTTATTATTAGAAACATCTTTTGAGCTTAGTTTAAAAGATAATAATACAACAATATTTTTACCTAATATAAAAAAGACTATATTTAGTTTGATAATTGATAGTTGGAGGATAAAATGAAGAAAATTGCAAATTATGAGATGAAGAATATAAAAGGTGGTGCTGGGGTATCGGCAATAACACTTGGAATTGGTATATCTATTATTATTTCTTTTGTAATTGGGGTACTTAGTGGTATTACAGATCCAGAACCATGTGGAGGAGGTGATTAGTATGAGGAGTTTATCAGTTAGAGAATTAAAAAATATAAAAGGTGGACTTTCTTTAACTTCTACAGCGATTAAATATGTTGGTGATTTAATAGAAATTTTAATAACGGCTGGTCGTAAGTTGGGAAGTTCTCTTAGAAGAATGGGGAGTGGTAATATATGTCCCTTAGATTAAAGAGGTTTGTTCAGCTTGTGTTTTGTTGCTTTGTTAATGTTATTTTGGTGGTTACTTTTTATAATTTAGGGCTTTTTATAGGTAAAATGTTGCAAAATATGTAAAAAAAATGAAAAAAATGTTGTACTTTAAAGAGTCTTAGTGTTATAATCAGTTGTAGAAAAACGTGAAGGGAGGGATAGTAGTATGGCACGAGTTCAAGTTAAAAACGGTAATCTTGATGGAGCGATTAAAAAATATAAACAAAAACTCGCTCGTAGTGGTGTCCCTTCTGAAGCTAAGAAGCATGATGCTTATGATAAACCGGGCGTTAGGAGAAGAAAGGCTAAGAAAGAAGCTATTAAGAATGCTCGTAAGAATGAACGTAAGAGAAGAAGAGAAAGAGAATAATCTTTCTTTTCTTTTTTCTATAAATTAATCATAAACTGTTATAGGTGAAATTTTATGACTTATGATAATTTAAGAAATTTTTTAGAACCTAGTGAGTTTCATATTGATATATATGATGAAAAAATATATATAACTAATTATGGTAAGATATTAACTCTTAATAGTAATAAAATTATCATTAAAGATAAAAAGAAAAAAATAATATTAGAAGGTAGTAATTTTTCTTTAAATAAATTAGCAACGAAAGAATTGTTGATTTTTGGTAACCTAGATAATTTGGAGATTAAATATGAGTAGTTATATTTTAGAAATTAGAGGTAAGCGAATTGATACTTTTATAATGTTGTTAGTAAGATTTAATATTAATTTTAAAGTAGTGAAGAGAGGTAAGGGTTTTTTAGTTATAGAAGTGTTAGTGGAAGATTATGAAAATCTTTTAAAGATTAATACTACTTATGAGATAGAAATTATTAAAAGACGGGGGCTTATTAATATAATTCATTTTATTAAAGTTAGAAAGCTTTTTGTTTTTGTTTCCTTACTCGGCTTTGCTTTCTTTAATTTACTAACTAATTTAGTATTTTCAATTAAAGTAGTGGATACTGATAGTGAACTAAGGGAAGTTATTTTAAATGATTTAGCAGAGTTAGGGATAAAGAAATATAGTTTTAAAGTTAGCTATAATGAAAAGGAGAGAATTGAAGAAGAAATATTAAATAAAGAGAAGGATATATTAGAATGGATTGAAATAGAGGAGAAGGGTGTGAGTTATGAGGTTAAACTTATTGAAAGAGTACAAAATGATGTAGAAGAGGATACAGAACCTCGTGATATCGTTGCTAAGAAAACGGGTCTGGTTACAAGAATAGAAGCAGAGGCTGGGGAAGTTGTTACTCAAAAGAATGCTTATGTTAAAAAAGGTGATACTTTAATAAGTGGGCTTATTAAAAATAATGATAATATTGTTAGTAAGATATCTGCTCTTGGCAAAGTATATGCTGAAATATGGTATAAAGTATCTCTTTCTTTACCAATTAATTATCATGAGGAGATTAAAACTGGTAATAGTAAGGTAGTATTAGAGGTTAGTTTTTTGAGTGATGATGTTTCTCTTACAGATTTTTTTAAGTATGAACATTCAAAAAATAAAAGAAATGTTATTTATAAACATCCTTTATTACCTATTAGTATTAATTTAACTACTAAAGAGGAAGTTGAAACTACAGATATAAATTTTAGTGAAGACTATGATAATACTATTAGACCGTTAGCAATTTCTAAATTAAAGGATAAGTTAGGTAGTGATATTGAAATTATTTCTGAAAAAGTTTTGAAAAGAGAAGAGAATGCTGATAGAATAGATATAGAAATATTTTTTAAAGTTGAAGAAGATATAACGAGTTATAAGTCTTTAGTGGATTTAGATATTGATGCTGAGAATAAAAAGATACAAGATGATAGTAGTTAGATGGTGTTATTAAGGAGGTAATATTATGTTTACAAGTTTAGGGCAGACTATAGGTAATGTCTTTGAGTTTAGTTTGCCTATGGTTATAATCTCTGTTGTTGTTGCAATTACCTTGAGGGTTGCTGATATACTTAAAAATAAAAAAGGATTTTGTTTATATAAAGAACTAATTGCTTTATCTTTTATAATTTATATTTTATGTTTATTCCAAGTTGTTACTTTTCAGGATAATAATAATATTTCTAGTAATAATTTAATACCTTTTAAAGAGATGTTTAGATATGATTTTGGAAGTAGATTATTTCTTAAGAATGTTTTAGGAAATATTATAATGTTTTTACCGTATGGCTTTTTTGCTAGTTATTTTTTACAAGAAAAAAAGTTATTACCAGTTTTTGTATTAACAATACTTACATCTTTAACTATTGAATTAACACAATTGATGATAGGAAGAGTTTTTGATATTGATGATATTATGTTAAATATATTAGGTGGTATTTTAGGTCATTATTTATATGTTATTATTTTAAAAGTTGGTAATATGTGTCCTAAAGTTTTTCAAGCTGAATGGTTTTTAAATATTATTTCAATTATCTTTTTGGTTGGATTGTTAACGTTGCTTTAAATTTTTAGGTCATTTTTAAAGAGATGTTTGATTATTTAAAGCCAAATTTT
>CAZJKS010000075.1:0-5990 GCA_964546695.1 uncultured Muribaculaceae bacterium
AGAAGGACTACCAATGATGATAACACTAGTTTTATCAAGTAATATGAAAAGAATGTTAAAAGATAATGTTCTTATTAGAAAACTAATGGGAATAGAAACAGCAGGTAGCCTAAATATTTTATTTACAGATAAAACAGGTACTCTTACCAAAGGAGAACTAGAAGTAGTAGGAGTAATGTTTGGTAATTTAGATTACTATAAAGATAAATTAAGACTAAAAAGCAGTATCTCTTATTATAATATTTTAAAAAAATCTATTCTCTCCAATACTAATTGTCTATATGATGAAAAAAAGAAAATTTGGATAGGAGGAAATTCAACTGATAAAGCTCTTGTTAATTATTTAGAAGAGAGTAATTATACTACTAAAAAGCTAAAAGAATTTCCCTTTGATAGTAAAAATAAATATTCATATACTAAAGTATTAGAAGACAATAAAGAAATATCTTATTATAAAGGTGCTCCTGAAGTATTATTAGATAAATGTAAATACTTTATTGCCCCTAATGGTAGAAAGCATCCTTTTATAAATAAAAATAAAATTACTAAAATAATTGATGAATACGCTTCTAAAGGAATTAGAGTCTTAATGCTTGCAATGAATGAAGGTAAAGATTTATCTTTCATCGCTTTATTATTTATTAAAGATGAATTAAGAGAAGAAGTAAAAGAAGGCCTAGCTTTAGTAAAAAAAGCAGGTATTAAAACTGTTATGATAACAGGAGATAATAAAACTACAGCAAAGGAAGTAGGATTAGAATCAGGAATTATTACAAGTGATAAAGATATTATTTTAACAAGTAAAGAACTTAATAATATGAAAGATGAAAAAGTAAAAGAAATAATTCCTAATCTTGCTATTGTAGCACGAGCTTTACCTACAGATAAAAGTAGATTAGTAAGATTATCCCAAGAATTAAATTTAGTCGTTGGTATGACTGGTGATGGAGTTAATGATGCCCCTGCTTTAAAAAAAGCCGATGTTGGTTTTAGTATGGGAAGTGGTAGTGAAGTAGCTAAAGAAGCAAGTGATATAATTCTCCTTGATAATAATTTTAACTCTATTGTAAAAGCTATTATCTATGGAAGAACAATATTTAAAAGCATCCGTAAATTTATTATTTTTCAATTAACTGTTAATTTCTGTGCTGTATTTTTATCAATAGTAGGTCCATTTATTGGAGTAGATACCCCTGTAACTGTCATTCAAATGTTATGGGTCAATATGGTTATGGATACTCTAGCAGGAATAGCTTTCTCTTATGAAGCACCTCTTGTAGAATATATGAACGAACCCCCTAAAAAACGTAATGAAAAAATACTTAATAATTATATGATTCATGAAATAATATTCACTAGTATTTACTCATTTTTATTATGTATAATATTTTTAAAAAGTCCCTTTATCCACTCATTTTTTAGAAATGGTAAAGATGATATATATTTTATGAGTGCTTTCTTTGGTCTATTTATTTTTATGATGATTTTTAATAGTTTTAATGCTAGAACTAGCCGTCTTAATGTCTTTGCCAATCTTTTTTCAAATAAAGTATTTATAATCGTAATAGCTTTTATTATAGTAGTTCAAATTATTCTTATATATTATGGAGGTACTTTATTTAGAACAACTTCACTAAGTCTAAAAGAAGTAGAAATAATGTTAATCTGTGCCTTTTCAGTTATACCAATAGAATTTTTTAGAAAACTATATCTTAAAAGTAAAGGAAAATTAGGTTGTGTTTAAGAAAATAATGTAATATAATAGAAACACATTTGGAGGTATTTATGAAAAATTTTAAAATTTTAAGTATGAATATAGGACATGCTTTTATTCCCATTATGGAAAAAAACAAAAAAGAAATAGTAAAAAATCAACTAAAAGAAAATTATGATATTATTATGTTACAAGGTAAGGGACTAAGTAGAACTGATTTTTATAAAGAACTAGACTATAATTGTGCTATATCATCTAAAAATGTAGTTACTCTATCATCTAAGAAAAAACTTTTTGAAAGTAGTGCAACTGAAGTACATAATAGTTCAGTTGTCTATGATAAAGGGCTTCCTATTGTCTTTATTAATGTAAATTGTAAAAATATGAAAAAAATAGATCTAGTAATTAGAGCTTGCCAATTATATTCTAAAGAAGAGAATGCTCATTATATAAAAAGAAGAATAATAGCAGGTAGATTTCCTGTAGAGTTTGATCAAAAAAAATTCTGCTCTATGTTTAATCTTAAGGATATCTCTACAACAGTAGGAGGGGATACTCATATTGAAAATAAAAGAGAAATATTAAATCATTTATTTATCTCATCAGATTTTGAAGTTGATAATATTTATAAATTAGTAGGCTTAACAGAAGTAGCTAAAACAGGAGAAGCTTATCCAATCGCTGCTACTATAAGAGAAAAAAATTATGCTTATAAGAAAGTCTTAAGATAAGCTTTCTTTTTGTATCTAAGAAAATATTAAATGAGGTGATAATGTGTTACAAGTAAATAATGTGAGTTTAAAATTTGATAAAAGAACTTTATTCAGTGATGTTAATTTAAAATTCACTAATGGTAATTGCTATGGAATAATTGGAGCGAATGGGGCAGGAAAAAGTACATTTCTAAAACTATTAACAAAAGAAATTGACACAACAACAGGAGATATCACTATTAGTAAAGGCGAAAGAATATCGATTTTAAAACAAGATCATTATCAATATGATGAAATTAAAGTATTAGATGTTGTTATAATGGGAAATGATAAACTTTATAAGATAATGAAAGAAAAAGAAGAATTATATTCTCATACTGAATTTAGTGAAGAAGATGGTTATAGATTAGCAGATTTAGAAGCAGAGTTTTTAGAAATGGATGGTTGGAATGCCGAAAATGATGCCGCAATTTTACTTACTAATCTAGGTATAAGTGATAATTATTTTGAAACTCTTATGAAAGATATACCTGTTAAACTTAGAGTTAAAGTAATGTTAGCATCAGCTTTATTTGGTAATCCTGATATTTTATTACTTGATGAACCTACAAATAGTTTAGATATAGATGCTATTAGTTGGCTAGAAGAGTTTATTATTAATTATCCTAATACTGTCATCGTCGTTAGTCATGACCGTCATTTTTTAAATAAAGTGTGTACACATATAGTTGATATAGATTATGGTAAGATGAAAATGTATGTTGGTAATTATGATTTCTGGTATCAATCTAGTGAGCTTGCCTTAAAGCAAATGAAAGAATCTAATAAGAAAAAAGAAGAGAAGATTAAAGAGTTACAAGACTTTATTGCAAGATTTTCTGCTAATGCTTCTAAGAGTAAGCAAGCAACATCTAGAAAGAAAATGTTAGAAAAAATAGAACTAGAAACAATAGAACCATCATCTAGAAAATATCCTTATATAAATTTCCCTATTACCAAAAACATTGGTAAAGAAGTTCTTAAAGTAAATGCTTTAGTTAAAGAAGTAGATGGTAAAAAAATACTTAATAAAATTTCCTTTACAGTTTTAAGAGGAGATAAGATTGCTATTATTTCTAATAACGATTTAGCAAAGACGACTCTTTTTGAAATTTTAGCAGGTAATATTAAATATGATAAAGGGGAAGTAATATTTGGTAAGACAATTGAAAAAGGATATCTACCTCAAGATAACAGTAATTATTTTAATGTAGATAAAACTATTATAGAATGGTTAGGAGATTTTTATCAAATAGATGATGAGACCCATTTAAGAAGCTTTCTAGGAAGAATGTTGTTTTCTAAAGAAGATGTTTTTAAAAAAGTAAATATTTTATCAGGTGGTGAGAAAGCACGTTTAATGTTAAGTAAAATAATGTTAGAAGAACCTAATTTCTTAATATTAGATGAGCCTACTAATCACTTAGATTTAGAAAGTATTACTTCCTTAAATAAAGGTTTAGAAAACTTTAAAGGAGAACTTATATTAACATCAAGAGATCATGAATTAAATCAAACAGTATGTAATAGAATTATTGAAATATTAGATGATGGTTCTATTATTGATAGAAGAATTTCTTTTGATGAATACTATGAAAGATGTAAATAATTTTACAAAAATAGACATAAATAAATTATAATTAATGGTCATGTAACCATTTTTTTTGTTATAATTAATTCTGCTGGGCTGGGAAGGAGTTTTTATGCAGATAAATAAAATTTTAATTGTATTAGCAATGTTTTTCTTTTTAACAACAATAGCAGGAGTATGTTATATAGTATCTGAAAATTTTTTAACTAACAACTTATCGACTAATCAAACTGAAGAGGTTTCTAATAATCAAAATGAGGAAGAATTAGATATTGATAGTAGGTTAGTTGAGTATCTATATAGTAAAGTAGTTCTAAATGGAGAAAGTTATGTTAAATATTTTATGTATGAAGATAATGATAATTATATAGTTAGTGAAGCTAGTGAAGAGAGTAAACTTACTTTGGCATATAATAATCTAAAAAGTAAAGACTTTGCTTATGTTAGTACTGATACATTAGAAGAAACAATGGTAATACCAGGTTATACATATAGTGATTACAGTTTAGGTTATCATACTTTAGATACTGAAAATGGTTATACTACATTTTTTAGTTATGATAGTCTATTACTAGCCTATAAAGATTTATTTGGAGAAGATGAGACATTTGATAAAGATGAGATTATAAAAACAGATGCTTATATGATAAAATATTATGTTTATAATGAAGAACTTGATGGATATGTCCCTTATGTAACAGAAGGTGGAGGAACTAGTAGCTCATATTTCAGTGGAAAAATAAGTAAAGCAATAAAATCTAATAACAAAATCTTAATTTATGAAAATGTTGAAGAAATATCATTAGATTCAAATACCAACGTAAGTAATCCAACTGTTTATATATATACTTTTAATATAGATGACGATGGAATGTATTCATTCATATCAAGAGTAAAAGCATCTTAAGAAAATTGATATAAGACCTGTTTCTTAGACGAGAAACAAGTTTTTTATGGCCTGTGACTGATAAAGGTTATGATTTAAAACGAGGTATTAAAGGTAATGACTACCCTAAAGACGAAACTGCAGAAGTTGTTAAAGATTGTTATGATGATTATGAATTAGGTAGATAAAAAATTAGACTAAATGACTTACTCACCATCAACTTAGGGTGTCATTTAGTCTAAAATTATATTAGGTGATTAAAATGTTGTATTTTCATAAAGAATTAAAATCTGATTATCAAATACAAAAATGTAATATTATATGAAATGGTAAGGAAAATATTTATAATGTTCCTATAAGTAAGAAACCATATACAGCTTTATGTGTTGATGTTTTTACAGAAGAAGAAACTAAAGAAGGTATTAGTGTTATTAAATATATTAATGAAGAAGGACTTGGTGGAAAATATTCTATTTATATAGAAGTAGATGGAACTATTTATAATACTAACAAATATGTTGAGTTTTAAAGTGCACTTTTAAACAGTGCATTTTTCTTTTGCTTTTATAATAAATTATTGTTATACTATGTGCATGAAGAGATGGAGTGGTGTGTATTATGATTAATAATTTAAATATTCGAAATGAAGATAATTCTCTGTTAGATAAATTTAGTAAATTATCAATTGCTTGTCATAAATATCCTGCTTTATATTTGCAAGGTTTAAAGCCTGCAGTTAGAGATAGTTTTAATGTTAGTGAGTTTGTAGAAAATCATCCTGAAGATGGATTTGTGGAAAATTTCTGTTTAGGTGATGAAAGGAAAGAACAAGTAAAATTATATAGATTAGAAAAGATGAGTAAATAATGATAACTATAAAAAAGGACATACCTTTGAAAATATTGAAGAAAGGAATAGATAAGCTGCTAAACAGATTCATAAAGATTTACAAGAAATAAAAAAATAGCCTAGTTATGAAACTAGTAAGTTTATTCCTAGAACTATAATTTAAGTAAAAAAATTATCAGGATAAAAACATGAAATAAA
>CAZJKS010000076.1:0-5910 GCA_964546695.1 uncultured Muribaculaceae bacterium
CTATTTATTTAACATATTTAATAAGTTGATTTTAAACATATCTTTTTCAGGATGTGATTTAGATATCATTACTCCCTTATAAGTAGAAAGTTCAGCCATATGTCCTTCATTTAATATTCCTTCAGGAGTAATATTAGTTAAAAGAATAACAAACTTATCAGGATATACTGTATAATGAACTCTTATTTCTCCATGTACTTTAGCAAATAACTCATCTGTTGGTAACTTAAGTTCATAATTAACTGTACCTGATTTTTTATCTTCACTAACCTTTTCTCCTAAGAAGTGTCCTTTTCTTAATTCTGGATAATATTCAAATGTTAATTTCTTATAAGCTAACATATTATATTTCCTAACAGAACGTTCTCTTTTTCTAAAATCATTCTCATCTAAATACTCAAATATAAAAGACTTCTCCATATGTAAAACCCCCTTTATAAAACCCCCATATCTTGAAGTTGCTTGTATTATACTACAAAATCATGAATTTGTCAAATCTTAATGAATTTTTCATCAATAATAGAATATAAATAACAACTAGTAGGAAGCTTTAATTTATTACTTATTACTTCCATATAACCATTTAATTGGTCTATATAAGCTTTATCATTGGTATTTTTTAACTTATAATCTATTATTATAACTTCCTTATCACTAACCAATAATAAATCTATGATACCATGATAAGTTTTATTACTATTTTTATAAATAAATTCATATTCTTGATATTTTTTATAATCTTTATATTTAGAGATAAAACTACTATTAAGAAAATTATTAAGTTTTTCTTTTAGATAATTATCTTCTATATAAGGAATTTTATTATTAATAAAATCTATTCTTTCAAATAATATATGAATATTCTTCCCTATTTCTAAAAGTCTTACCTCTTCTTTTGTCTTTTCTTCTATTTCTTCTTTATGATATGTTTCTTTTTCTTTAATAGTTCTATCATAAACTGAAGGTATTATCTTTAATTCTTTAATATTACTATTAATATTAGTATCTATTTTCTTTACTTCTAAATAAGCTTTAGATATATCTTTTATTGTAGTTATCTTTTTAGTCTTATCTTTAAATAGTGATGCTACACTTATAACCATCTTAGCAAAATTAGTATAATTTAGTCTATCATATGTACTAACTATATTACTTATTTCCATATCAGTCTCAATATTAGGCATAACTATAATCATCTTTTCTCTTGCTCTTGTTAGAGCAACATATAAAAGTCTAATTTTTTCACTAATATCTTTTTGTTTTAATCTTTCTATGGAAAGAGTCTTAGTAATTAATTTATTATTAGTCTCTACTTCATCTATAATAATACCATAGTTATCATCAAATAAGACATTACTCTTATATTCATCTTTATTAAAGTCTTTATAAAATCCTGCAAAATAACAAATAGGATATTCTAATCCTTTAGATTTATGAATAGTCATTATCTTAACACTATTACTATCTTCTTTACTAATAGATAGTCTTATTTCTAATTTTAAATTATTAATATTCTCTAAATAATCACATATATCAATGATAGTATAGTTCATATTTTCTAAGTTTGTTATTAAATTATAGAAATACTCCATTCTACTATAATTTATATCTACATTCCCTATTAAATTAAGTTTATCTAGATAGTTAAGTTTATCTAAGACTTTCTCTAAATAAGTAACAGGAGTTATTTCATCAATATTTTCTAATATTTCTTTAAAGGTTTTAAAGACTGTTGTTTCTTTATAAGTATTATTTGTTAGATAATTATATATTTCATTATCAGTATATGAGAATAAAAAACTACGTGATATTGAAGTAAAAGCAAGCCTAAAGTTATTATCATAATTATTTGTAATTATAGATTTAGCTATAATAAAGAAGTTTTTTAAAAGATATAAATCTATACTTCCACTAGTTTTTTCATCTTCATATAAAGTAATAGGTATAGATAAGTATTCAAATATTTGTTTATAAGTATTAAAATCAGTCGCTCTATCTAATAGAATAACAAAGTCTTTATATTCTATTTCTCTTAATTTATCTAAATCTTTATCATAAACTAAATATTTATTCTTTACTTTTTCTTTTATATCATTAGCGATAATAAAAGCTTCTTTTTCTAATTTATTATATTCTTTATCCTTAGCATCATAAGTATAAATCTCTAAGTAGTTATTATTAGTAGTTTTAGCACTAGTCTCATAAGTCATATTACCAAAATCAAGAGCATGACCATTATTATAGTCTGCTTCTCCTAGATAATCATCCATAATATGAGAAAAGAAAAGATTAATATCTTCTATTACTTCCCTTCTACTTCTAAAGTTTTTAGCAAGGTCTATAACTTTACCACCTATATTTTTTTTATAGTTGTCATATTTTTCTTTAAAGATTGAAGGATTTGCATTACGAAAACGATAAATTGATTGTTTAATATCTCCTACCATATAGATATTATTTTCACTTATATAACTAATAAAGGTCTCTTGAATATCATTAGTATCTTGATATTCATCTATTAATATTTCTTTAAAACTATTCTTAACTTCTTCTCTTATTTCTAAGTTATCACGTACTAATTTAATGGCAAGCTTTTCAATATCCATAAAAGTATAATAATTATTTTTATTTTTATAGATAGTAAATCTTTGATCTAATTCTTTAACTAGTTCTAATATTATAGAAATATATTCTTTAGTTTTAATAATACTAGTTTTTATCTCATCTAGACTCTCATATATAATTAAATCTTTAAAGTCATTCAAAAGAGTCTTTAAAGTCTCTAAAGATTCTTTAGGAATACTTTCCTTACCCTTTCTAGAAGTAGGTAGTTTTACTACTAGATTATCTTTCATACTTTTATAGGTGTTATTACTATTAAGAAAGGGATTAAATAGATTATCTAAGTCTTCT
The DNA here is from genome assembly GCA_964546695.1 of uncultured Muribaculaceae bacterium. Classification (GTDB taxonomy): domain Bacteria; phylum Bacillota_I; class Bacilli_A; order RF39; family UBA660; genus Onthousia. Next base: position 2,914 of record CAZJKS010000076.1, read on the forward strand.
AAGTATTTAGATGAAGCATAACTTCTAATTTCTTTATATAGTTCTATTATCTCTTCTTTTTTAGTATTAAGAAGCTCTATATATTCATTTAGATATTTATTTATCATTTCTTCTTTATAGTATTTATTTATATAACTATCAATAAAATTTTCTTTATCTAGTTTTAACTCTAAGGTATTATCTAGTTCTAATATTCTTTTTTTTAGTAGTTTATCATCTTTAAGACAAAATTTATTAATTAGATTAAGAAAGTCTTTAGGACACTTATTATAGTAGTCTAGAAATATTTCATCTAATATCTCTTTTTTAGCAAGTTCTAAGATACTAGACTCTGCTATTGTTATATTATTAGATAGATTTATAGTATCAGCATACTTTTTAACAAGAGCAAGGGAATAAGCATCAAAAGTAGTGATATAACTACTATCAAGTAAATCTAGTTCATCAAGTAAATTATTTTCTTGTAATTTTTTTCTAATCCTTTCTTTCATCTCTAATGCAGCTTTATTAGTAAAGGTTAATATTAAAAGTTCATTTATATTGGTACCTTCTTTTATTTTCCTTAAGACTCTTTCCGTTAAAACAGCTGTTTTACCACTCCCTGCTCCTGCACTTACTAAGATATTAGTACCTTCTAAATCTATGGCTTTTTGTTGTTCTAGAGTAAATTTAGGCATTATTATCACCTTCTTCCTTAGTAATATAAATGTAATCACTTGCACTTACAAAACATACTTCTTTAAAAGGACAGAACTCACATGAAATATTTTTATTATTGATTATTTTAGGAGCGATATCAAAGAGATTATTGTCTATTATATTAAGAGCCTTATCTAAAGCTTTATTAATAGAGTTCATTATATCTTCTACTTCACTATCTTGTAATACTTTACTTCTTGTAGATAATTCTCCATCTTTTTTAAGACTTAAGCCCTTAACAAAAGAATTTGTTTCATAATCTTCATCTAAGTATGATAGTATTACCTTATCATCAGTAGTATATCCTACTAATTTTAAATTTTTAAGTTGCTCTTCTTTATCTTTATAGTTTTGTAATAAGTATTGATAAAAGAAACCAACAAAGGTAGGGCTTTTAAATAAGTTACTTTTATTTATTAGATAAATATATAAAGGTAGTTGTAAATATAAACCTTCAATTAAGTAATCTAAGTTTAAAGTAGCACTTCCTGTTTTATAATCAAAAATAGCATAATAGGTTTTATCATGAAATTCTTTAAATAGTATTTTATCAATAAAGCCTTTTAAAGTAACATGATTATTAAGTGGTATTTCTAATTTCTTTTCTCCATAAAAAGAGGTTAAGAAACTTCTTTTTTCTATTTCTTTATTATAATCAATTATTTCTTTTAGTTCTTTTTCTAATCTTTTAAATAAAACTTGTTCATCTTTTTCTAAGGGATTATCCTTTAAAGCTTTATTAAAAGAAATATCAAAAGAAAAGTTGTTATTATAACTATCTTTTAGAACACTATGAAAGATATTACCTATTTTAGTATTAAAGTTACTATCAAAACTATCTAATTTTAAGATATATTTTAAATAGTATTTAAAAGGACATTTAGCAAGATCATCTATATGAGAATAAGATAGACTATAAGGGATAATCTTTCTATTAATTCCTTTAAATTTATGATCAAAACTAGCATATATACTAGTATTTATATTAGTAGTTAAAAAGTTAAAGTCTTTATCTTTCTCATGATATTTATAATAATTATCTAAGATAATACTTAATCTATGATTATTAAATTCCTTACTATAGTTATAATTATATTCAAGACTATCTATTTCTTTTATATTAAGTTCATTTAATAAACTAGATTTAACATATTCACTAGTTAGTGATGTTAGTTTATAAGATACAGTAATATTTTTAATAGTTCCTAAGACTTTAATTAGATTTTCTTTACTTAATTTATTTTTAATAGTAGAAGTATTCAAATTACAGTTAGATTTTAGAGTATCACTTAAATAATCTTCATCTTTATATATTTTAGGTAGATAATTTTGATTAAAGCCTAAGATAAATAAATATTCATCATCACTAATTAGATAAGGAATATCTAAAGCTTCATTTAATATTTTAACAGATTCTATTAGTTCAATATTATCTATATAGGTATTTTCTAATTTATCTTTTAATAAGATATCATAATATTTACTATTCTTAGCATAACTTAAATCACTAATTATTCTTATTATTTTAGTTTTTATATTTATATCTTTAATATGATTAATATCTTTATCTTTTAGAAATTCTTTAACGTTTATTAAAGATGTTAGTTTATTAGTAGATTTAAGATATAAGGGAATATCAAACATCTTAAAAATAGTTTTTAATAGAAAATTATAACTATTATCTATACCTGCTAAAAATATTTTATTATAATTAATTCCTCTATTATTAAGTTCTCTTATTTTTAAGGCTGTACCTATTATTTCATCTTTCATAGAGTGATATTTATAGACTTTATTTATAGATAGATTACTAGTAATTTCTAAATAATTAGTATTAATAACATTTAACATATCTTTTTGATAAGGCTCTAGATTATAATAGCCTAATATATAGATATTCTTAGATAACAAGTATTCTTTATATCCTTTATCAAATATTAGATAATTATTATTTTCTAAATCATAATATAAGTTTTTAAGATTATTTAATTTAGTATTTTTATACTCTTTAGTTAAATCTATTTTATAAAGATTTTTTAACATAAGTTTTAACACATCTATATTTTCTTTAGTCTTATCTAATAAGTATAGTAATGCTTCTTCTTTAATATCAAAAAAATAATGTTTCTCTAACTCTTCTAAAGTAATAAAAGTAATATTATAGATATTATTATCTATTGAAAGTAACTCTAATAGTTTCATTTTTAAATTATTAGGAACAATATAAATAGAATTATCAGTAAAAGTAAAATTCATATCACACCTCTTTTATCAGGATTAAAGAAAGAAGTTACTAAG
>CAZJKS010000077.1:0-5887 GCA_964546695.1 uncultured Muribaculaceae bacterium
AAAACTTTTCATTCTACACTACCTTCTTCCTACTATTAACTTTATAGTAATATGTTACCATAGAAGGAATATATATACAATTATTTTTTTTCATTTTTTTCCATTTTTCTGTAAAAGCTAAATTACTTCTTGATCATCTTTAACTATTTTCATTTCATTATTTAGTTCTAACATCTTTTGATCTAACTGATGAATATCATTAGCACAGTTTTGCATCTCCTTTTTTATTTCTTCTGGAATTTCTCCTTTAAACTTATAAATAATTTTATGATCTAAACTAGCCCAAAAATCCATAGCAATTGTCCTTATTTGAATTTCTGCTTCTACTAGTGTAACTCCATCTATTAAATAAACAGGAACATATACTAATAAATGATAACTTGAATATCCTGTTTCTTTTGGTGTTGTAATATAATCTTTCTTATCATGAATTGTTATTTGATCACTATTTTCAATTATCTTTACTATCTCATAAACATCTGATAGAAAGGAACAAACTATTCTCATTCCTATCATATCATGAACGTGTTCTTCTATATTTTTAATTGTTACTTCATAGCCTCTAGATATTAACTTCTTACTAGCACTATCATATGTTTTTAATCTCGATTTTATATGTTCTACGGGATTATAATTATTTCTATATTCATAGTCTTGAAGTAAAATACTAATTTCTGTTTCAAGTGTTTTAAGAGCAGCTGTATATTTTAATAACAAGCCCTCTAATTCATTATCTTTCATAAACCTCCTTTCTAAAGAGATAAGAACACTAGACTATTTATCTTCCAAGTCTAGTGTTTCAATCTCTTCTACTACGGCCATTTGTTGTTCTACAATTATTTTTAACTTACGTTTAAATATTTTAACATTTTTTTCTAAAGTATCTGCTTCAGTTTCTATCTTTCTAGCCTTTAATAATGATTCACCCACTATCCTTGAAGCATTATGTTTGGCATCACTAAGTATTATATCAGCTTCTTCTCTAGCTAATCTTTTTACATTATCAGCTGTTTTTTCGGCATTAATTAAAGATTGTTTTAGAGTTTCTTCTAATTCTTCATAATGACTTAATTTTTCTTTAAGATTAGCTATTTCTTTTTTTTGTTCTTTATACTTTTTAATTATGCCTTCTGTTTCTTTAATTACATCTGTTACAAATTTATTAACTTCAGCTCTATTATAGCCATTTGTCTCATAATTAAATTTGTCCATTAATATCACATCCCTTAATTCGGGTTATTTACTACCAATCAAATTCATCGTCCTCTTGTTTTTTTGTTCTTTTAGCTTGTTTTGTAGGAGCAGCATCATCACTTATTTCTCCTTCTACATTAACATTATTAGGAGTACATAAAAATATTCCTCCTCCTAACTTTTGTAAATCTCCACCGATTGCATATAAAGTTCCACTTAAAAAATCTACTATTCTTTTAGCTTGATCTGGTGTTACTCTTTTTAAATTTACAACGACTGCATTTCTTTCTTTTAAATAATCTGCTATTTGTTGACTCTCTGAATAAGCACGAGGCTCTAATAACATCATTTTACTACCAGCAACACCATTTTCATCAAAATATTCTTCTTTACTCACTTTATAATACTCCTCCTCTTTAGTCTCTTCTTCAAAGTTACCTTCGTCGCTACCTATTAATTTTTTTAATTTATCTAATGCCATATATTATCCTCCTATTAATATATATTATAGTAACATATTTTTTTTAATTAGAAAAGCTTTAATTGGTATTATACCAAATATTTTTAATATCTACGTTATTAGACAATGGTTCTGGATTGGCTTTTTCAAATTGCATATTAATTGGAACTTTAAAAGCACTACCAAAAGCTATTGCATTACCTGGTTTTAAACTTTTCAATTGATTAGCTACTTCTAAGGAAATAGATGGAACCATTTCTTTAATGTAAGTTAAATCTTTAGGATGTAAAGTTCTTAGAATAACAAAATTAGAACATTGAGAAATAGCAGTATCTGATAATTCACTAGGTCTTTGGGTAATAAGTCCTAAAAGAATACCATATTTACGTCCTTCTTTAGTAATTCTATCAAAAATATTATAACCAAGTATTTCTGTATCTGTATCTTTTTGAACATAACGATGAGCTTCTTCTATTATTATATGATAAGGAACACTACCACGATTTTCATTTACTATAGCTGTATCAAAAACTAATTTAGATATAATTTTAGTTATTACTTTAGCAAGTCTATCTTCAATATAACTTATGTTAAAATTTACTATTTGACAACGTTGTCCATTCATATTAGTAAATAATCTATCAAGATATGTTTCTTTATTAATATAAGTTGTAGCATCAAAGAAAACATGATTAGGGCTATTAGCAAGAGAATGTAGTCTAACACTTAAGACATTAGCATAATCATAAACCTTATCACTTTTTAATATACCTTCACTAATTAGAGCAAAATTCATAGCAGTTTCAAAGTCTTTTAAGGTATAAGGAATAAGTTTTTCTTTTGTATCGGCTAGATTAAAATCTTCAATAATAAATTGTTTAACAAAATTAACTACAAGTTCCATTTCCATAAGCTTTCCAGTTTTATCTATATATAAACACTGTTTAAAAGTCCTTGTATATCCTGGTTGAACTATTTTAGCTTCTAGACTCAAATCAGGGGTATTATATTCTGTTAAAACAGCAGTTACTTGATCTCTTATTTTAGTAGATTGATGTCCACTAAGTAAAATATCAAGGACAGCTCTTGCTATAATATCATTTTTATATTTAATAACATCAGGATCATCTCCTGTTAAAATATTAACTAAACTTAAAGCTTTCTCAATAATAGGTATTTGATTAGGAGTAGTAACATCTAAAAGTAAAGCTATATCATCAACACCAAGTAACCATAAAGGAATGTTTAAAACTTCGCTCATGGCATTATTGGGATTAGTTGTATATGTTTTATAGTGCATATTAGGATTAACTCTATCTATACTACCTAAAGCTCTTGTATATTCTCCATAAGCATCAAACATAATAACATGAGCTGATATAGGACTTTTTTTAGGATCTGCAAAAACATTTTGTAAAATACGACTAACAGAGAATGATTTACCTGCTCCAGAGTTACCTAGTATAGCAAAATGATTACTAAAGAAACTATTTATATCAACGTTTATTTTATAGTTTTGATAAATATTTGAATAACCGAATGTAACTTCTTTATCTGTTGGTTCAACAGGGCCTAATATTAGAGATAATTCATTCATATTAACTATTCTTGTTGTTGATCTAAATGAAGGTTTAGCACTTATACCTGGAAGAAATAAATTACCTTTAATCTCGCCTACAATATTTATTTTTAAAGTTGTTTTTGTGCTATTAACAATTTCTCCTACTATTTTAGTTTCACCATCTTCAAAAATAACATGTAAATTTAAAAGATTAGCTTGTTTTGTTATATCAATAGTTAAATCTAAAATAACACTGTTATCAATTATTTCTTTAATTGTACCTAACATAAAAACACCTTCTTATTCTATAGAAATTATACTATAAATATTCTTTAGTAACAAGAGTCTTTTTAAAGAAAAAAGATACCTATTAGAAAGATATCATTAATATTTTAATTTAATTTGTAAATATTATAGTGGTGTCCCCAGAGGGAATCGAACCTTCATCTAAGCCTTAGGAGGGCCTTGTTCTATCCGTTGAACTATGGGGACAGTTAAAAAGATATTAGTATATCTTATATAATTAGATTAATTTTAATATTACTATCTTGTAATGATTCTTTAATTCTTACTTTATGCTGATATGGTCCGAACCAAAACCAAGTAAGTAATATAGTAGTAGCTATTATAAAAATTATATTAATAATATATTTTTTTACTAAAAAGTCTCTTGTCATTACCATATTAATCCCTCTTTTATTGGCTACATTATAGCACAGTTTATTTTATTAGACAAGACTATCAACAATTTTATTTAGCTCATCTTGTTCTTCTTCATTGGTATTATCAGTATCTAATTCTTTTCCAAACCAATCAGGTAATATTTCTTCTTTAGCAATTTTTTTAGATACGCTTTTATTTTTAGTAGTGGTAGTAGCAACCTTCTTCATCTTTTTATATTCCTTTTCAGTTAACCTCATCGCCTCTTCTACTGTTTCTATGTTAAGACGTTTCCACTGTCCTGCTATTGTCTCTAAATAATTACGATTTAGTTTTTGATTATTAATTTTAAGAGCATATGATATTAAAACATTAACTACTCCAGCACTAAGTTTTTGTTCTATCATTAAATCTTCTATTAAATTTAAGTCTCTTTTAGTTGGCTCTGCTCCTTTCATTTTGCTTTTAAGATAATCATAAGGACTAGTATTTTCAAAAGTATAAGCCATTTTAGCCCATTTAGAAGTATCGCCCTCTGGTTTTTTCAAATAATCAGGTTGGGTTTGATAAACAAGAGTTGGAAGATTGCCTACATTCTCAAAGGAATAGTAATTACGACAGTTCTTTCTTAGTAAAGTTTTATCTATTAAACCTTTCTCATTTAAAGAAGTCCTAACAAGTCCACTCATTCTCTCAGTATCTATATTATATACTAAAGCTAAGTTATTGATTAGTTTTTTAGTATCTTCATTAAAACAACGATTACTAACAAGTCCACTAGGAATTGATGATATTAAAAGATTAAAATCTATTACATCATCTAATATTATAGAAGCATTTTCTCTTTTTTCAATATCTTCTACTACTTCAAACGGTCTTAAATTGCTGCTTTTAAATACTTCGTTAAATTTATGAGAAATATCTTCATAATCAGTTAATCTAACTCTTGGGACTTTAAACATTTCTAAACGTTTATCATATTCTTTTTTCCCTATGTTGTTATATAAAACTATATTTAAGATGGGATGATTAAAAAATTCATTGGCTGTAATAGGAGAATATAAAAGATATACATAGTTATTTACACTACCCTTTTTTAAATAAGTTTTTAATAACCCGACAGCTTCTAGTTTTTCCCTTGCTATCATGATATCTTCAAGACGTAGTTGCATTATACTCATTAGATGATGATGTGTTAAGTCAGCACTAAGACGATTAAATACATCTAAGTCATCTATTAAAGTAAAGTAAAGACTAATAGCAGTGTACCCTATTATAGGTTGATAAAGCATTGTTAAAAGATGTCTATCTTCTTCATGAAGTATAGTCTTATTAACTACTATATATGTATCTGCTGGTAATAGAGTAATATTTCTCATCATCTTCACTTCTTTCTAAAAATAGTATAGATGATTATTATTAAAATTTCTACTAAAAAATAAAAGAAGCGTAGATATTTTTATAATCTAATCTTCTTTATTTTTCTTTTTATCAATTGGTACTATTTTAACAGTATAACCAATTGGCTCTAATATTTTTATTAGAGTATTAATTTGTGGAGAAGTTATTAAGTTCTCAATTCTTGTAATAGTTAATCTAATAACTCCAGATTGATTAGCCATAGCTTCTTGAGTTAAATGATTATCTTTTCTTAGTTTTGTAAAATCTTGTACAAAATTATACTCTAACTCTTTTAACTTTTCCTCTTTACTTTTGCTCATAAGTCTCCCTCCTGCTAATAATGTAACATAGGATATACTGTTAATCAATAGTTTTTCGCAAAAAAATACGGTTTTTCGTAAATTTCATTGATTTATAAGGACTATATAAGCATTTAAAGTATTTTTAGTATTTATTAGTAATAATGATATTTGTTTCTTACTTAGGTCTATTATTAACTTATTAATGGTATTTCCATAAAATGTGTCTAAAAGTCAAATATATCTATTCTAATGCTATTTTATCTATATAAGTTTAGAGAGTTGTTTTCTACTTAGGCCTGTTGCTTTCAT
>CAZJKS010000078.1:0-5885 GCA_964546695.1 uncultured Muribaculaceae bacterium
TTCATTACTACATCAAAAAAAGAATAGAACACACCTATCTATTCCTTTAAGACATTAGAAAAGAAAGTAAGTATATTACTTATATAGTTATTAATCGCCCCCCCCCCATGTATCATGTTTTATACAAGTGCTTGCCATACTACACTCTCCTTTCTCTAATAACCAACTCTTAATATTTTGAAACTAACATTTCTACTTACACCATATATCCTAGCTTCATTACTAGTTTCAAACAATAAATCAAAATCATATACTCTTCCAAAACCAATATTACGACCTGTATCTAAAACTATCCCTTTAAAACTACCAGCATTACTATTACTAACCTCAATAACTGTCCCAAAAGGAATAGAACTATCACCTGCTAATATCCTTAAATCCCCATAAGTAGCATCAGGATAATATATACTATCTCCTATATAATGACCAGAAGCTGTATAATTACCAATATCTGCACCATAACCACTCATTGTTCCCGTAAAAGTAGAACCAACTGTAATAGATGGTATAACTACATCTTCTACACTTTCAGATAGAGGAGAATCATCTATAACTTCATCTTTACCTATAATTCGTTCTTCTTCAAGAACCTCATCTTCTTCCTCTTCTTCTACTACCTCTTCCTCTTCATAAACTACAGTCTCTTCTATTACTACTTCCACTGTTTCTACAACTTCTTCTTTAGTAATAGCATCACTATTTACATAAGTAATAATTTTATTTACATTTATATCCTTTGTACTAAGTGTTGTTGTACTAACAAGTAAACAACACCCCATAAATAAAATTGCATTAATAATATAAATGGTCCATTTCATAAACATCACATCCATTTATCTTTATTTACATCATAACACAATGACGTTTATAAAACAACCATTTACAAATAACTAATGTGTAAACTTTTGTTCATAATAACTCTTTATTACCTCATAATCACAATATGGCAAATACTTATCATCAACAGCCATATAATCATCTCTACCTTTCCCTGCTATTAAAATAATATCTCTATCTCTAGCCATATCTAAAGCCTTATAAATAGCCTCTTTTCTATTTACAACTCTCTCATAATTACTCTTATTAGAATCACTAACTAAATCATCAATAATTTTATCAGGATCTTCATATCTAGGATCATCCATAGTAAAAATAACATAATCAGATTTTTCTAAAACTACTTTCCCCATAAAAGGTCTTTTAGATTTTTCTCTTCCACCAGCACTACCAGTAACTGTAATTATTCTAGCCTCTTTAACCATATCTAAAAAACTTAATATATTATCAAGTGCATCTGTAGTATGTGCATAATCAAGTATTACTGTATACTTATCAGTAAACGGTAATATCTCCATTCTACCTTCTATTTGTTTTATTTTCTTAACTTTTTCTATTATCACTTCAAAACTAATATTTTTACATAAAAGACATAGTATAGCAGCTGCTAAATTATCTACATTAAAGCTACCAAGTAATGGAGATATAACCTCATAAGTTTTATCATTATATTTAAAATTAATAATAGTCTTATCTCTTTTTAAAGTATAATCTACTATCTTTAAAGTATCACTATCTCTATACCCATAACTAACTACATTCCCCCTAGCTTCCTTTTTAAACTTATCAAAATATTTATCACTACTATTCAATATAGAAAAACCATCATCACTAACTTGTCTAACTAACTGACATTTACAATCTACATAATTTTCTATTGTCTTATGAATATTCAAATGATCTTCTGTAATATTAGTAACAATTCCCATATCATATTTAATATCATCAAGTCTATGCCTATAAAAAGCTTCACTGCTTGCTTCCATACAAACAGTATTACACCCATTATCAAGAAATTCTCTAAAATACATATAAAGTCTATCTACATCAGGACACGTATTTCTAATACTAGCATGTTTACCTCTATATTTTTTTCCATTAGTTCCTATATAAGCAGCATCAGAACCAAGCAACTGATAAATAATCTCTGCTACTGTAGTCTTACCATTAGTACCAGTAACACCTATCATATAAAGAGAATTACAAGGATAATCATAAAATTTTGCACTAAGTTTTCTAAGTTCCAAATTAGTATCATCAACTTTAATAACAGGCACTACCTTCCTTCCCACATCCCGACTAACAACAACAGCACTAGCCCCATTTTCTATCGCTTCATCAATAAAATCATGCCTATCAGCAGTAACACCCATAGTACATACGAAAATATCACCATCATCAACTTCTTTAGAATTAATCTTTATTCCCTTAATCAATCTATCATCAGACAAAGAATATAACTCACTTAATTTTTTCAAACAAATCACCTCTAATATAACATACTAATATTTAATAATCATGTTACTTATATTATATAACAAGAAAAAAACATTGCAAAGAAAAAGACCTCAATCTGAAGTCATATTCTATTTTTTCTTACCCCTTTTCTCTACTCTTAATCCCATCATTAAATCATTAACAGGAATATTCTTATCAAGTTTTAAATCTTTAATTACCTCAATAGATAAAGTTTCTTCTTTAACATAATTTATATACTTATCAAGCATTACATCAATAATATCATCACCATTATAATAAAGGTTAATTCTATCAGTAATAACAAAATCTGCTTCTTTTCTTAAACTTTGAACTTTTCTTATAATTTCACGAGCAAGACCTTCAAGTATTAAATCATCTGTTAAAGTAGTATCTAACACAACACTAATATTTCCATTACTAGAAGCACAATATCCTTCTTTATTCTTTAAAGTAGTAGTTATCATATCATCAGTAATCTTTAACTCTTTACCTAAAAATTCTGTTACATAATAACCTGATTTAATAGCATTAACATCATTAATATTAAATTTACTAACTAACTGTGAAAACTCTTTAATATTAGAACCAAATATTTTACCTACAACTCTATAATTAGGTTTAACAATATAATCCATATAAAGACTCATATCTTCTTCATAAACAACTTCTTTAACATTTAACTCTTCTAGTATTATAGATTCTAATTCTCCTACTACATTTTGAGCAGCTTTAGGAACAATAATAAAGTTTAAAGGTTGTCTAACTTTAATAGATGCTTCTTCACGAGCATTTCTACCTAAACTACAAATATCTCTAACTAAATTCATCCTATTTTCTAACTCAGTTGAAATTAAACTGTTATTAACTGAAGGAAAATCAGCTAGATGAACACTCTTTCCATCAGTCAAATTACGATAAATTTCTTCTGTAACAAAAGGAGTAATTGGCGCTGCCATCTCACATAATGTAATAAGAACTTCATAAGTAGTCTGATATACTGCCTTTTTACTTTCCGTAAGTTCACTATCCCAAAATCTCTTTCTATTACTTCTAATATACCAATTAGAAAAATCATCATTTAAGAAATCTACAATATAATGTACTACTTTATTTAAATCATAAACATCATATGCTTTAATAACTAAATCTAAAGTATTATTAAGACGTGATAATAACCACTTATCAGTAATATCTCTATTATTAATAGGAACATTATATTCCCTTGGATCTATTTTATCAGCATTAGCATACATCTCAAAGAATGAATATGCATTTTTTAAAGTTGATAAGTATTTAGAATTAACTTCTTTTAAGCCATCATTATCAAATTTAATAGGAGTCCACACAGGAGATACATAAGGTAGGTAAAATCTAATAACATCACTACCAAATTCACTCATCAAATCAAATGGCTTAACAATATTACCTTTACTCTTACTCATTTTCTTACCATATTTATCAAGCAATAAATCATTAACTAAAACATTTTTATAAGGACTCTTACCCATAACAAAAGTTGATATTAACATAAGCGTATAAAACCATCCTCTAGTTTGATCTATTCCTTCACAAATAAAATCTGCAGGAAATTGATCTTGAAATAATTCTTCATTTTCAAACGGATAATGATACTGAGCAAAAGGCATTGCCCCTGAATCAAACCAACAATCAATTACTTCACTAACACGACTCATAACTTGACCACAGTTTTGACATTTAATATGAATATCATCAACATATGGCCGATGTAATTCTATAGTCTCATCTATATCTTCAATCGCTTTCATAACAAGTTCAGCACGTGAACCTATCATCTCAAAGTGTCCACAACTACATCTCCATAAAGGAAGTGGTGTCCCCCAATATCTATTACGAGAAATAGCCCAATCATTCATGTTTAATAACCAATTACCAAATCTTTTTTCCCCAACAAAAGCAGGATACCAGTTAACCCCATTATTATTTTTAACAACAGTATCTTTTATCTTAGTTACTTCCAAATAATATGATGGCTTAGCATAATATAACAAAGGTGTATCACAACGCCAACAATGAGGATAGTTATGAACCATTTTAATTTTCTTAAATAGTTTGCCATTTTCTTTTAAGTACTTAATAACTTCTATATCAGCATCAAATACCAAAATACCTTTCCATAATCCTTCCGTATATTTACCATCTTCTCCTACTGGATTTAATACAGGCAAATTATATTTTCTTCCTACATTATAATCATCCGCACCAAAAGCAGGAGCGATATGAACAATACCAGTACCATCTTCCATAGTTACATAATCATCAACTGTAACAAAGAATGCTTTTTTATCAACTTCTAAACTAGGTATTAACTGTTCATATTCCATATACTCTAAGTTCTTACCACTATATTCTTCTAATACCTTATAGTCATCCCCTAACACTTTAGAAGCTAATTTTTTACCAACTATAAACTTATTACCCTTAGACTCTGCTAAAATATACTCTTCCCTTGGATTAACACAAAGTGCCACATTACTAATCAAAGTCCAAGGAGTAGTAGTCCAAACAAGAAAGTAAATATCCTCTCCCTTTTTCTTCATAGGAACTATTACCGTATTAGCAGTTACTTCTTTATAACCTTGTGCTACTTCATGAGAAGCTAAACCTGTACCACATCTAGTACAGTATGGAAGTATCTTATGGCCTTCATAAAATAACCCTTCATCAAAGAATTTTTTTAAGATCCACCATTCTGTTTCTATATAATTATTATCATAAGTAACATAAGGATTCTCTAAATCTATAAACTGCCCCATCTCCTTAGTTAAATCAGAAAAAGCCTTCTCATTATCCCAAACACTCTCACGACACTTTTGATTAAATTCTTTTATACCATACTCTTCAATATCTTTTTTACTACTAAACCCTAGTTCTTTTTCCACTTGTAACTCAACAGGAAGTCCATGAGTATCCCAACCTACCTTACGAAGAACTCTATAACCTTGCATCGTCTTATATTTACAAAAAGTATCTTTTAAAAACTTAGCCATCATATGATGTAGCCCAGGCTTACCATTAGCAGTAGCAGGACCATCATAAAAAACAAAGTTTTCACACCCTTTTCTATTATCAATACATTGTTTTAGAATATCCATCTTCTCCCAAGTTTTTAAAATATCCATCTCAACTTCATGAGTCTTACCCTTTTCAAGCTCTTTAAATGCCATAAATATCTCCCTCCTAAACAAAAAATCTATGAATCACAAGGGCGTAGTTTATCTAAAAGAGTCTACGCTGTACCACCTTGGTTCATAGATTTATCTATCTTATTCATATAACGGTTTTAACCGGCTTTAACTTATCCTTAAAGCACAACTTGAAAGTGATCCGAAATAAGTTCCTTTATTAGTTTACACCTACCACTAACTCTCTATAAAATTTCCTTACTCCCGTCTTTCGCACTTGTTTTAAATAAACTAAACAAAATATATCACAATTCATATAGTTTATGCAACTATTTTATCTATGTTTTATTAAAATTTGGCTTTAAATAATCAAACATCTCTTTAAAAATGACCTAAAAATTTAAA
>CAZJKS010000079.1:0-4654 GCA_964546695.1 uncultured Muribaculaceae bacterium
GTTTTAATACCATTTAAGATGACATAGATCTAAAACCTCAAATTATATTTTAGATAAAGCCCATAGAGTAGACTTTTCATCTTAAACGATAATAATCTTCTGTCATGTATATTATATAACAAATTCCTCTAAATTGTCATCAATTATTAATTTTTTTTCATATTTTTTAGCAATTCCATAACAACTATTATCTATCAACAAAATGGTTACTTTATTATATATTGCATATTTATATAGTTCTTGTAGTTCTTCATTAGTTAGATATTGCTTTAAATTAATTAATATTAACATATCATAATTTTTTAACTCTCTAATTAATTCTATTAATATCAATAAATTTTTTAAAATTCCCTCTTCTTCTTTAACTTTGATTCCCATTAACTTTATTATGTTATCCATGTTTATTTCTTCTTCAGTAGTAATTGGAATATCTATGTCATATATAGCCGTTTTAAACAAAGTATGAATTTTTTGATAGGCTTTCAAAAGTTTATCATAGCTCGCCTCATCTACATTCTCTTTTACAAATTTAAACACAGCATTTAACATTTTTTTATCATTAATATTTATATTAAAATAATCCGTTACTAGCTTATAATCAAACTTATCAATAAGTGTTAATTCATCATTACTATCTTTATTCTCATAATAATTATTTAGGAGATATACTAAACGATAAAAATAATTTTTGTTTTCTATTTCTATACACCTTATATATTCATCACTTGTTTCAATACAAGTTTCTATGAAAGACACTCTAAATTTCATAAAACTATAAGCCTTTCATCACTATTTATAATTTTGGTTGTAGGCTCTCCAATTATATATTCTATTCTTGCATATTGTCTTTCTGTTATTGTTAATAATTGAATAATTCCTTTTTTAGGAGCGTGTCGCTTTATTCTTTCATATAAAAGACTACTTTGTTCAGAATTTAAAACTAGTTTAGAATATACAGACTCTTGAAGCATAAGAAAACCTTCACTTATTAAATATTTTCTAAATTGTAAATATGCCCTTTTATCTCTAGCATAAACATTTGGTAAATCAAAAAATACTATTGTTCTCATAACTCTATCCCTCATATATATACTCCTGATAATTTTTCTTTTCATCTATATTTTCTAAATTACTTTTTACATATTTTTTAATAATATCTTTTAAAGTATACTGCTTGTTTTTGTATTTATAGGTTTTATTAAACAAATTCACTAAATCCATTTTATAATTAGTATCAAACTCTCTTTCTTTGTTATAGTATACAAAACTATCAACAATGGGTCTAAATACTTCCATTAAATCACAAGTAAGATTGTAATCATTAAATTCATTTTTATGATGGATACCAAGTTGAGTTAAATACCCATTAGAAATAACCTCTTTATTAATAGTTGATAACAATATTGCATAGCCATAATTTAAGGCTGAATTAATGCTATCCAAACTGTTTCTCGTGAATTTCTTGCCAAACAAGGAATTAAAATAAACCTTAGCAGCATGTCCTTCTCTGTTTGTTTTATCTCCGTCTTTGACTTCAAGAATATAGCTCTCTAATAATTTATAATTTGAAGATCTTATTTTCTTTAATAAGTTAGCTTGATTTCTTAGCTTGTTAATTACTAGTTGTTTCCAAAACTCATCTTTGGCTTTTTTTGTCCACTTTATTTGATTCATTATGGTCTTACTAGAGTTATAGCTTGAATAAAAGCTAGTTACTTCCCCATAAGGATTATGCTTTTCATCACAAAAGATAATATTTATTTTATAATCACTAATTTCCTTTAGAAGATAAGCCGAAATAGATACAGAAATAGAATCAATTATTAATGTATCTATTTCACTTAAATGAATGTATTGTTCTTCTAAATCCTTTTTTACAACCAAAAATCTATTTTTATAATTTAATCTGGATTTACTGGTAATTACAACTGTTCTAAAACTCATCTTCACTCTTCCATAATCCTGTTGTTGATTGAGAAATTATAGTGGCATGTTCAATTGTTCTGCCATGCTTTTTTCCAAAAGCAATAGAAGCCTTTAAAAATTTTAAATTCGCACAAGTACTATTATATTTTAGCAATTTAAACATCTCAACTATAACTTTTTCTTTTTCTTCTAATGATAAGCTTTCTAAATTAAATAATTGTTTTATTTCTTTTAATAGATTTTGATATAGTACATATTCTTTTGCTATCTTTTCAATTATATATTTTATTATATCGTCTAAAATTTCTTCATATTGGTTATCCTCAATAACATCTTTTTTGCTATTAAATAAACGTAATAAAGCTGTCTTCCATTTTTTCATATGCTCTTTATCTATTTTAAACTCTTTAGCATTACATACTTCCACTTTATCAGTTGCTCCTACTAATGAGCAAATAGCTCCGTCCCAATTTAATATAGTATTAAATGGAATTCTATCTTTAATAATTTCTATTTCATCAGCCCCTAAAAGCTCTTTAATGTAGTTAAGTTTAACTTCTATATTTTTCTTCGAAGTTATGTCAATATAGATTGGAATACCAATTAATCGTTGCTCATATTTTCCTTTTTTCAAAAACTTAACAGCAACAGCATATGCTGGTTTAATACTAGTATAAGTGCCATATTGGTCGGTTGGCATATTTGCCTTTAAGGGAACTCCCTTTTCTCCTTTTTTGTTTTTGGTTTGTTGCCATAGTTCACCGTTTTTAAATTCAACTTTTTTACTTATTAGAATATCATTGCGATACATGGTATCCTCAATGGTTTTATTGAACAAATTAGCATCAAATAATAATTCACCTGTCTCTTTATCACAAAATATTTCGGTGAAGTTATGCCAATTAACTAAACTGTTAATAACATATCCAGCACTTAACTCCTGATATTTTTTCTCTTGGTATAACTTATAGTTCAGTGCCTTTAAGTAATCGTAACTAATGTTACCTTTTAAAAATGATCGATATTCTCCTAGTGTTGCTGCTAGATAAGCATCATGAGCATGATGGTAATCGTTTATTTCTCTAAATTTGTATAACTCAAATTTCTCTCGATAATTCGATGATAATGAAGCTGGAATATAATTTACTTCGGTATTATTGTACATATTTTTGATGATATTGGCAACATGTTTACATATTTGTCTTGTTTCAACTAATTGTCTATTTATAAATCCCTTAATTACCTCAGGGCTAAATTCATCTCTCGTTAAATTATTATATTTTTTAGTTGATATTAAGCCTAACTCTCTTAGATGAGACCACCGTTTCTTCTGCGTTTTGCTGCGATAAATTTCAGGTAAGACAAAACTTGCCGCTTTATTTTGATTTTCTTCTCTAGTTACTAAAGCTAAATTATCAATTGAATTATCCTTAATCAAAGTTCTGGGAACAATATGATCTATCTCATATTCATTTAATTTATTAATATCTAAAGAAGTTCCAGAATATAAACTCTTACCCTCTTGTAGAAAATATAAAAATAATTTTTGATTGTGATTTTCTATTTTATCAATTTGCCCTAATTCTTTTTTTAGTCTACTATAATCATAAATACTATTTTTATTTCCTTCATAGGCCTTTTCTATTACCTTTTTACGATCCAAAGTTCTTTGCTTTACTCCCTCACCTCTAGCCATTTCTAAGGTTACTCTTTTAGGTTCATATCCCATATATTCAACAATCTCTTTTATTACTTTTAAGGCTTGATATATACCTCTTTTATTTTGGGGAGAGGTTGCTAATTCTTCTACTACTTCGTAACTTAAAGTTTTAGAAATGTTTAGATTATTTATTTCGTTTATTTTTTCTTCAAATTTATAATCTTTATTAGTCATAATTTGCATAAAATTCTCTTTAGTTGTTTCCATTAGAGTAATTATATTTTTAACTTCGCCAGTTTTTGGATCTGTATAATATATATCTGTTAATAGTTTTTTGGATAAATTACTCCATCCTTTGTATTTTAATTTAATAGCTTTTCTTAAAGAACTTTCACTTAAAGCCGGAAATTCATTTCTTATTTTCTTCTCTAATACGTCTTTATCTTCAAAGATAGTAATATATTCAATAATTTTTTCAGCATCATCAAGAGTATATATTGTGTTCTTAAAGACACCATCTTCACCAAAGAAATCAATGTAAGAAGACATATTATTGGCAAACTTTTTATCAGCAGAGTATCCAGTTACAGACAAATCCTTGTTATACATTGTAACTTCCCCGCTTGTTATAAGGAATTCTTTAAACTTTTTGTCAGTAATTGTCCCTGAAATAGTCAAGAATAATTCGTTATATATTTTCATAATTAATTCGTGAGATAATTTTTGCTCTTTTTGGGCATTACCGATTTTTATTTGCTTTAATTCATTTAATACTTTAAATTTTGCATACAAAATAGAATTACTAGGCATAGATGGTTCTTTTAATAAATAGGTACAAGTACCTAGCATTCTTTTAATAAATTTTTCACCAGATGTTTCTAAATCTACTACTTCTTCAAAATTATACGGGGTAATTTTGACGTTATCAACTCTTCTTACCATCCAACTATTCTTATTATTTACTCCCTTTTCAGATGTAGTATTATTGAGGGGACCTACATAATAAGGAATTCTAAATTCCAAAAGTTTAACTAGTTTGTATGTTCCATCCGATGTTCTATCTTGTAA
>CAZJKS010000079.1:4754-5848 GCA_964546695.1 uncultured Muribaculaceae bacterium
TATATATTTCTTTTAGACTTTCTAAAAAGTCAATTTCATTTGGAAAAGTTTGGCTTATTTTATCTTGAGCATCTTCATACTCACTTCCCTTGAAACTTACTTTTAGCTCATCCTCAACATCACTATTAAATATAGAATTTAGTTTTGCTTTATCACCGAGTAAAAGTTTTACAATTTCAGTTGTTGCCTTTTTAGAAATTCCTTTAGATAGCTCCCTAGTAAGATCCACTTTCCTATCATTCTTCGATTCTAATGATAAAGCTTGAGCTAATTTTTGAGAATCCAAATCATCAAAGTTTGCTTCTTTTTCTACACTTGTTAGATTATTTAGTTCCTCAAGCATATTTTTAAACAAGACATCAACATCTAAACTTGAAACATTAAAATCTGATGTGCCATACAAAAAATTCCCCCTGTATTTTATGATGTGATGAACTGCTAAATAAACTAGTCGAATATCCATTTTTTCCTGAGAAGTAATTAGTTTATATCGTAAATGATAAATTGTTGGGTATAAATCATTGTATTTTTTTATCAAGTCTTTTTCTTCTTTGCTTAATTTTATTGTTTTATTTAGATTATCATCTTCATGGTAAGCAGACTCTTTTAATTTTTGAAAAAAGTATGTATCCACTTTATTAATTTCTTCTTTAAATTCTTCTTGTAATAATTTTATTCTGGCTCTTCTACGATCATATCTTCTTCTAGTACCTCTTGCAAGTCTTCTAGCCTCAGCAGTATGAGCGTCCTCAAAGAGTCTTACACCCCACAATTTCTGGTTTCCCTTTCTTATTATTTTATAGTTATTGCAGTCTATTACTGCCCAGCCTACACTATTAGTTCCAATATCTAAACCAATACTGTATTCTTTCTGCATTTTTGCCATTGACATACCTCCATTTCTTATGTTATTATTAAATTGTCTTAATACCATTTAAGATGACATAGAGAGTTAAAATAAAGGTTTTACCCTAAATGCTCATTATGTGAGATTGCTGCTTAGGCAGCTTTTTTTATACAATTTAATAACTTTTTTATATAATAACATGAAAAAACTATGATTTAAACCTTTTTTTAGATTTATTGTAAATAAA
>CAZJKS010000080.1:0-5785 GCA_964546695.1 uncultured Muribaculaceae bacterium
CTTAAAGATGGTATATCTATAGAAGTAGTTTCTAAAAATACAGGTTTAACTGAAGATGAAATAAACAAGCTTATAGAAGAATTAGATATCTAACAATAATAAACTAGAGAAATTATTAAAATCTCTAGTTTTTCTTTAAAAATAGTTGACAAATCTTCTTCTTATTAATATAATGTTAATAACAGAAATAAAACTGCAATTATTTTTAAGACTTCTTATTAATAAAATGTTAATAAGAAAAGGAGGTATTTATGAATAATTTAAAATTAATAGTGTTAAAGAATGTTAAAGATTTAGGTGAGAAAGTAAATAACAATTTAAAGTTGATTAGAGAAGAAGATGCTAATTATATGATAACTGTTAGGGAAGATAGATTTTCTAACGGTGAAGGTAAAGTAAAGATAGAAGATACAGTTAGAGATAAAGATATTTATATTATCTCTGATGTAGGTAATTATGATATTACTTATAATATGCATGGGTTTACGCATCATATGGGTCCAGATGAACATTTTGGGGATATTAAAAGAACAATTCTTGCTTTATCAGGCTATCAAGAAAAAATTACCTTAATAATGCCTTTGTTATATCAAGCAAGGCAACATAAAAGAAAAGGTAGAGAATCATTAGATTGTGCACTTGCTTTACAAGAGTTAGAGCACTTAGGTGTTAATCATATAATTACTTTTGATGCTCATGATCCTAATGTTTCTAATGCTATTCCTAATCTTCCTTTTGAAAACTTTTATCCAACTAATACTATCTTAGAAGATTTGTTACAAACTGAAGATTTAGAAGATATTTTAGTAATAAGTCCAGATATGGGAGCGATGGAAAGAGCTAGATATTATGCAGAACTTTTAGATAGTGATGTAGGTGTTTTCTATAAAAGACGTGATTTATCACGGGTAGTTAATGGTAAGAATCCAATCATTGAACATACTTATATGGGTAGTGATGTTAAAGGTAAAGATGTTTTAGTTGTAGATGATATGATTGCATCTGGTACTTCTATGTTAGAAGTAGGGAAAATGTTAAAAGAAAAGAAAGCTAGGAAAGTATATTTTATTGCTACTTTTGCTTTGTTTACGGAAGGAATAGATTCTTTTGATAAAGCATATTTAGATAATAATTTTGATAAACTCTATACTACTAATCTTTCTTATATACCAAAAGAATTTAAAGATAAGTCTTGGTTTCATACAGTAGATTGTTCAATGAATATTGCAAAGATAATTAATGCTTTGCATAATAAAGAATCTTTAACACCTTTATTAAATGGTAAAGAGAAAATATTAAAGTTAAGAGGTGATAAAACTTTATGAAAATAGGTATTTTTGGAGGTAGTTTTAATCCTCCTCATAAAATGCATAAGAAAATAGCTTTAACTCTTATAGAAAAGAGATATGTAGATAAAGTTATTTTTGTACCAACAGGTAGTAAATATAAGTATAAAAATAATCTTTTAAGTGATAAAGTAAGACTAGATATGTTAGAGTTAATGTGTTGTGATAGTGATTCTTTAAAGGTTAGTGATTATGAATTAAAAGATTATGTTGTCTATACATATGATAGCCTTAATTACTTTAAAAATAAATATAAAGATGATGATATATGCTTTATCTGTGGTGCTGATAATTTAAGTTATATAGATAAGTGGAAAAGTGGAGAAGATATTTTATCTAATTATAAATTATTAGTTATTAAAAGAGATAGTTTTGATATTAATAGCTTATTAGAGAAATATAAGGATTATAAAGATAATATTATTGTTACTGATATAAAAGAAAGTAAGATATCTTCTACTAAAATTAGAAAAATGATATATAATAATAAAGGAGTGAAAGATTATTTAGATAGAAGAGTTGATTTATATATTAGAGATAATAATTTATATAAGGGAGGAATTTGAGTGAACTTTAAAGAGATTATACATATTTTACAATTAGGACAAAGGACTATTGCTACAATGGAAAGCTGTACTGGTGGGGGAGTTGTTAATGCTATTACTAATTGTGAAGGTGCTAGTGAAGTATTAAAATTTAGTGCTGTAACTTATTCTAATGAATATAAAGTTAAGATGGGGGTACCTAAAGAAGTTATTGATAAATATACTGTCTATAGTATGGAAACAGCAATAGAAATGAGTAAAGCGATTAGTGCTTTTGCTGATAGTAATTATGGTATAGGAATAACAGGTAAACTTAATATGAGTGATCCTAATAATCCATGTGGTAATGATAATATAGTTTATATATGTATTTATGATAGAGATAATAATAAATTTTATAAAGAAAAGATGAGTGTTAATAAAGAAAGTAGAGCCTTAAATAAAGAGCATATTATAGATAAGATTATAACGATGTTACTAGATATAATTAAGTAACATTTTTCTTAAAATTATGTTATAATCAAATTATGAAAAAGAGGTGTAGTATGGAAAAAGTTTATAAAAGTGAAGAAGAATTTTTAAAAGATTATAATGCTAAAGACTTTGAGCAGTTATCAATGACTGCTGATATTCTTCTAATTAGTGTATCTAGTGAAGAAGTTAATAATTATCGTAAAAATAGTAAGAAGATGATGAGTATTCTTTTAGTAAAAAGAAATGATTATCCTTTTAAAGATAAATGGTGTCTACCTGGGGGATTTTTAGAACCTAAGACGGAAACATTAGAAGAGTGTGCAAAAAGAGTGTTAAAAAAAGAAACTAATTTATCTAATATTTATTTAGAACAGTTATATACTTATGATGCAATTGATAGAGATCCAAGAACAAGAGTAGTATCAACATCTTATATTGCTTTAGTAGATAAGAATAGATTAACAGAAATGATTAATCCTAATGCTTGTTTTTTTGATGTTCTTTTAATAGAAGAGAAAGATAATATTGTAGATATTTCTTTAACTAATGGAGTAGATAATATTAATCTTTCAATTAAAAAGACTTTAAGAGAAAAGACTACTGATAGATATAGTTTTAAAATACGAAAAAAAGCTTTAGCTTTTGATCATGACTTAGTAGTATTAGCAGGATTAGAACGTTTAAGGAATAAATTAAATTATACTGATATTGTTTTTAATATGATGCCTGAATACTTTACATTAGGTGAATTACAGCAAGTTTATGAGGTAATACTTAATAAAAAGTTATTAGATCCAGCTTTTAGAAGAATAATTAAAGATAAAGTTGTTAAAACCAATAAAATGCGAACTGGTGAAGGTCATAGACCATCAGTATTATTTAAGTATAGGAAGAAAAATGATTAAGATAAATAGAATAAAATTATTTGTTAATGATAATTTAAAGTCAAGAAAAATTGCTGATATTGTTAAGTTTAAATTAAAAGAGAAAGGTTTTAAAATAGTAACTAAGAACTATGATCTTGCTATTGCTATAGGTGGAGATGGTGCTTTTCTTAGAATGGTTAAAGAGAGTTATTTTGATAGTAAATGCTATTATATTGGTATAAATACAGGTACTCTTGGTTTTGCTCAAGAAATTAGTTTTGATGAGATTGATATCTTTATTAATAAACTAACTCTAGGAAAATTAAAGTGTGATAAAATTGGGATTGGAGAAATAGAGGTAGAGACTAAGGGAAGTACATTTAAACATTTTACTTTAAATGAGATAGTTTTAAGAGAACAGGATCTTAATACATCTAAGTTTAAAGTATTAATTAATGATGAATTATTAGAAAACTATGTAGGTGATGGATTATTAGTATCAACTTCATTTGGTTCTACGGCTTATAATCTTAGTTTTGGAGGCTCTATTGTTTATAATACTTTTCATACTCTCCAACTAACACCTATCGCTCCTTTAAATTCTAAAAGTTATAGAAGTCTTTTAAATTCTTTAATAATACCATCTGATAAGATAATATCTATAAGACCAGAAGTAGTTAGTAAAAATGTTCTTATTAGCATAGATGGTGATAATTATAAATATAGTGATGTTATTAGAGTAGATACGTATATTAAAGATAAAGAGATTAAAGTTCTTAGGATGAATGATTATGATATGATTAAAAAGATTAATGAGAAATTTTTAAAAGAGTAACTTTTATATATAAAATAAAAACTTACGAATTTTTTAGTTCGTAAGTTAATTTCATTTGGAGGGCCTAACAGGATTTGAACCTGCGATCAGGGAGTTGCAGTCCCGTGCCTTACCACTTGGCTATAGACCCATTTATTACATTATATGATTCATTTGCAAATATATTTTCTCATATAACTTTATATTTGTCAAACCCTAAGTTTAACGATATAATGATAATTATAGGAGGTATTAATATGACACCTTATGGAGTTGATAGACCATTAGAAACATTTGGAAAACCTTTCGTTCCAGATGTAGTGCCAGGTAAAAAGTTTATTAAAAGAGTAGAGAAAGATTTACCATTAGATGCTAATAATCTTTCTATAGCTCTTAAACTTTATAATAATCTTAATGAAGTAGTAGAGTATTCTCCTGAATTTTTAGCATTTAATCAAGATTTAAGTATGGAATTTATTAAAAGAATATATGATATGCCAATAAATAAAATAAATCTTACTGATAATCAAGTAACTTGTAAAAATTGGTCCTTTCTTTATGCTTTTTTCTTGAATAAACATAATATTCCTTGTGTCGTTAATAATTCAGGAGTTCATTATAGTATCTATCTTAAAGAAGAGGGTTATCTTTTTAATGTGGATGCTACTACTGTAAATAAAGATGAACAAGATAATCTTAAGATGGATGATTTAACAAGAAGTAAGTTAGGTTTAAGACCTAATGGGTTTAGGGCTCTTGTTGTTGATGATGAAATTGGTGTAAAGAAAGTTAATGTCTATGATTTAGGACTTTCTTTAGATAAGTCTACTGATATAGATTATATTAATTTTGAAGATAGAACTAATAATCTTGTTAGAAAATTAAAAGAATGTAATAGTTTTAAGATACATAATTTACCAGAAGTTACTGATAATATAACAGATATCTTTGATATAATAAATAATCTTCTTTTACAAGAAAGTGATTTGGGTAGTGTTTCTGCTATATCTTATATCAATAGCTTAATAAAAGTATTATTTAATGAAGAAGAACAGATGCATCTAGCTTATGTACAAGTAAAAGAGAAATATAAAAAAGACAATTATAGTTATAGTGAAGTGATAAATTATAATCCTAATGAAATAAGAAAACATAGACATGATTATCCGTTAGGGATGCCTAATTTAGAGGGCTATAACTTTATATATAGAGATGGTAGTATAGAATATTTAACTAAAAGAAAAGCTCGTCATGTTATTGAAAATTCAATGGAATTTGATATGGGTAATAGTAGGGGAGATAGTTTATGAATTATTTAAGAGAAAAAGTTAAGGAAAAAATAAAACTATATGAAAATGTTAATAGTATAGAAGCTTTAGATAATTATAAAAAGTTTAAAATAATTGAAGAATTATTAAAAGATGATGCTTGTTTCTTTAAAATTAATTCCTCTATAGCATATACTATTTTAGTTGAATTAGAAGTAAATAATCCACTAAATTATTATAAGAAGTTAATTAGCTATAATGAGTATAAAAAAAATAAAGATAACTTTGATTTGTAACAAAAAAAATACTTGTCTCTTTTAAAAATTATGATACAATATATATGTATCTGTTTTGCGGATGTAGTTTAGTGGTTAGAATATGGCCTTGCCAAGGCTGTGACGGGGATTCGATTTCCCTCATCCGCTCCAAATGAAATTAACTTACAAGCCTTTAAGGATTGTAAGTTTTTATT
>CAZJKS010000081.1:0-5774 GCA_964546695.1 uncultured Muribaculaceae bacterium
CAAACATTTACAAAAAATACAAATACAATAACTATATCACCCAAATACTAATAACTAGATACTTCTACAACATTAAAAATTGCATTTTCCATTGCCTCAATATTATTATTAGAAACATAAGTAAAAATTTTAAAGTCTTTACTTTGATTTACATCTAAAATACTAGTACGTATGCTATCTTCATCTATTTTATTACCATCATTATCAACTGCTTCTATTTGAATATAATAAGCTTTCGCTTCATCCCCTGTATTAGTTACATTGAAAACTAGTTGTGTACTTATAAAACCATCATCATTTGTAACAGCCTCAAACTCTCCTATATTTACTATAATATTCTCTTGCTCTTCATCATCAAAATTAATAAATACACTAGCAATTTTAATAATACCACTAAAAATAAAGTAAAGAGCAACTATTATTCTTAATATATCAAAGACGATTGTTTTAGCATTATACATTTTTAACACCTCATTTTATTATTTTAATAATTAAGGTACAGACTTACAAATAAAGTCATTTTAATATCCAGTTATTTCAGTAGCTTTATAAGTAGCAATATCATCAATATTATCAAAACAAATAGCACTAAATTTCCACGTACCACCTGCTTCTAACCCGCTGTTATTAGCAAGACAAGTTCCAATAGTATTACCATTCTCATCATAAGTTGTAAATGTAATCTGAACATAACTAAATGAATATGTATCTGAAGTATTATCAATATAGCCATTAATATAAAAAGAATAACCATAACCATCGCTTTCAGTAGTAATATTATCTTCATCAAGTACTAAATAATCCTCCGAACTTAATGTCTCATTCACTTCTTTAATACTATTATTTAAGTTATTTATTTCATCTGTACAACCCGTAAGAAACAATAAACACACCAAAAAAATACTAGCACTTAATATCTTTTTCATACTTTTACTCCTTTCTAATAACATTATATAACAAAATATTCTTGCAGTAAATAGTTCATGTGAATAATTTACAGTAAATAATATCATACCTATAATAGGAGGTATGCATGAAAATTGAGTTTAATAATTTAAAAGAGCTACTTACTTATAACATAAAATATTATCGCTATCTAAATAATTACTCTCAAGAAAAATTAGCAGAATTATCTAAATTAAGTCCTAGATATATAACTGATGTTGAAAGAGGACTTCACTGCCCTACCATTCCAAAAATAGAAGCAATCGCTAACTCTTTAAACATTGAACCACATATTTTATTTATGAATCTAGATAGAGATAAAAAAATAGTAAACAAAATGAATAAAAGTAGACAATACAATCAAAAATAGAACTTAGCATTATCACTAAGTTCTATTCTAATTTAAAGCATTTCCTTTACTAATAGTTTTTTCTATATCAACCGTAATATCTTCATCAAAACTATTAGGCAACCCTTTATTTAATAAAATACTACCTGTTTGTACTTCATAACTATTATCTAAATCATTAATTTTAAGAACAGCAGAATCTAAACTATCTACATAATCACTAGCAGTAGGTCTAAGTAAAAACTCTCCATCATGAATATCAACATAATTTAAAGAATCAAAATATCTAGCTAAACCCTCTAAAATTTTATCTGAAAAGCTTACATTAATTATACTAGTATCATCATAATCAACTAAACTAGCATCTTCTGGTACTGCAATAGTAACATTAGGCATAATCTGATCACCAACAGCATTTTCAATATCCGAAGGAATAAAAGATTGGGAAGCAACACTAGTATCAACCACACCTTTTTGAATATCACCACCAAAAGATACTTTCATACCGATAGCGAGTAAATCAGCATGATTATTACCACTACTATAATTACCTATTACTTTATAATCATCACCTGTATAAGTAGTTAAAGCAATAAAACACTCAGTACCTTCCTTATTTAACTCATTAATATCCCTAACCTCAACCTCAAGTCCTGTCGCTTCCAAAGAAGATTCAGCCTGTTCCATCTGTTCATCACTAATACCATCATTAACAAGTACAACATTTAGCGTAGACAAAGCATCAGTACTACTAGTAATAGAATACTCATCTTCACTAGTTTCCGTATTACCTGATGAACTATCTGTATCTAAACTATTACCACATCCAACAATACCAAAACCAATTACTCCTGATGTAATAGCAATAATTGTCCTTTTAACTAACATTCTTTTAACAGATAAAATATTATCACCAGATAATTCAACCATCTCTTTTGTAGTTTTAAAATTTCCTAAAGCCATATTTATAACCTACTTTCTACTAGTATTATTAGCAATTAAATTAAGCAATCTAATTACTTCACCAAGTCCATAAATAATACTACAAAAAACAAAGCTACCTAACCAAAACAACAAAGCCAAAGTCAAATTATACTCTGTTTTTGTACAAGTTGCAAACATCTCAGATGTTTCACTACAAGCAGGAAACAAATTACCAACAAGTATCCCAGCAAGAAATAGAAAGATAAAAAGACAAACAGCCAACTGCTGATAAAAATTATAATTTCTCTTCTTTTGTACTTCTTTACTTATCTTTTTTAACTTAGGTAAATCTTCTCTTTCTTCATCAATCTCATCAAATAAATCTCTCATTTCAAAGCCTCCTCATCTTTATTTTTTTTAGGTCTTCCTCTTTTTTTAACCTCTTTAGGCTTTACATCTTCTTTTTTAACATCACTTACCTCATCAATTTTACCATCATCTTTCTTCAAAGAATTAGCACTTTCTTTTCTTTCAATATATTCTTTATATAAATAAATATATCTAACAAATAAAAACTGATAAATAGCCTCTAATAAATAAACAACTACATCTTCAAAACTATTAACCTCTACTAAAGATACAATTAAACTAATAGCAATTATTCCCATTAAAAGATAATAATACTGACCATTATTAATCTCAGCTAAAGGACTATCAGAAAGTTTTAAATCCTTTCCTATAACTGTACTTGTAAAGAAAGAATAACCAAAATAAAGAGTTATTAAAACATTAAAAGCCAAACTTAAAATTGAATCAAAACCAAATGATTGAAATATTGTAAACAAACTAGCAATTGTCGTAAGCAAATAAAAAATAAACATAATTACATTTAAGTAATCAAAATATTTTTTTCCAAACTTAACTCTAATTAATATAAAATAAATTAAACTAATCAAATAAATACTATTATGATTAATAATAGATCTAAATATATCACCAGCCTCTTTATGACTTTGAATAGCAAAAGATTGTGATAATATTATAAGAATAACAAGTAACCCTATTAAAATATAAGTAACCATACTAGGACTATCAAAAAAATCTTTTTCTTTGCTTTTATTCATCTAACATACCTCCTTTAAATATTACAATAACATTGTAACATAATTTTAAAGAAAAGAACATTAATTAATCAACTAAAGTTCTTTTTCTATAAGCTGTTTTCATAACAACATTATAATTTTCTTCAATATCATCTAAACTATTATATTTATTACCATAATTATATGCTACTAACTTTACAAATAAATCTTCTTCATAATAACCATCAAGTAAATTATTACCATTCTTAAATAAACCATAAACAAAAGACACATCCACATCACTACCACTATTTTCTTCAAACGACCAATCACTAACTTTGTAAATAGCATAACTATCTTCACTTAAAGAAATATCTTGATCATAAATTAAATAATCTCCACACTTTAAAGTTACCTTTTTTGTATCTCCTTCAAAAACAACTTTAGACTCATAAATATCACAATATTCATCACCAGAAAAATTATTAGTAATTTGTGTAACTAAATTACTATTAATTAATTCATATAAATAAACTACATTCTCACTAGTCTCATTATTATAATTAACTGCATTAATACCCATTATCTTAGCATTATATCTAAATACTTTATACTTCTCATTTTGCGCATTATTAATAACAATAAACAAAAGAATTGCACTAAGTATTAAACAAGTAACAGCGACAGTTAAAAATTCATATGTTCCCCTTCCATTATTATTAAATTTTACTCTCATAAGCTTTTACTTTTCCTTCTATAGATTCATCAACTAATTTAACTGTATCTATACAAAGCTTCAATGCACTTTCATAACTACCTTTATAGAAAAGGGAACAAGCTCTATCAAGACCGTTATTAATATCTTCATGCAAACTTCTATATCTATTTCCATATACAATTAAAGCCTCTGCTAATCTAGCTTTATTAATCATATTAAGAGTAGTATTATATAATTTTAAAACCAAATCTCTTGCTGTATCTACTCTTGTATTAAGAGTCTTAATAACAATAGGCTTTCTAGATAATTCTTTAATTACTTCTTCTATAGCTTCATTCGCCTCATTAAGTTCAACAAAATAGTTATCACTAATTATTGGTAATTTAAATTCTCTCATCTTTTCTTTACACTCTTTAAGTAACTTATCAATCTCAGAAAGTTGTTCTCTAGCTCTTTGTTCATCTTCATACATATTACCCAAAGATTTCAAAGCTACATCTAAAGTAGACTCAGTCTGTTTCAATTTTAAAGAAAGCTCATCTACTTCTTTAGTAATCAAAGAAAATGGTGTTGCTTTATTATTAACTCTATTTACTAAATTTTTATATTCATCTTTTATAGCAGTTAAATCTTTATTAACTTCATTAATAATATTAACATCATCTTCCTTAAGATCATACATATTCTTAATATCATCCAACTGTTCATATATATCTGTAACTATCTTATTAGTTTTCTTTAACTTTTTGCCAAAATCTCTAATTCCTTCCTCATAAACCTTTCTTGAAAGTCTTTCTTTCTCAAAATCAACAAAAATACTATCTAAATAATCAAGAATAGTTTTAAGTTCAAACATACAATCTTCAAGATTTAAAACTTTAATTCTATCTAATATAGTATTAACATTTTTTCTTGACTCTTCTAAATTATAATCAAGATTTAAATATTCAAGTGGATATCCCTTATCACTCATATCTTTAGATGTATCAGCAATCTCCTTAATCCTCTTAGGTATCATCTGTTTACACATAAGCATTAAATCAGGCACTTCAGAAACTACTATTTCCATATGCTCTATCATTGTATCTAAAGCTTTAACAATATGAACTACTTCATTATATAAATTATCATCCATAGCACTCTCAAACTCTAAAAATCTTTTTTCAATATTTTCAAGTTGTAACTCTATAGCTTCAGCCATCTCTTCATACAAGTTCTTATGCTCATTATATTCTCTATTTAAAGCTCTATACTTAGTCTTAAGCTTACTAATAATACTACGATATTTCTCTTCAGACAAAGTAATCTCTTTAATTTGTTCAAGCAAATCATCCGCTTGCTCTCTTACTTTATATACCTCGATTTCACACTTAGCAATTCTATATTTAGCAGTATTATACTCTTTCTTATCAAGCAAAGTATCCAACTCTATAAGCATATCATCTATCTTAGGTAAATCTTCATTTCTAATCGTATCAAATCTCTCTTCCCACTTTTGATACTTCTCTTCCATTTTTTCATTTTTAACAATGGGTTCTAATTTAGAAAGTTCTAAAAGTACTGGTGTACTACCAATTAAATTTTTCTCTCTTTCTAAATCTTCATATATATCCTGATAATACTTCTTTTGTTTTTTCTTTAATATGGTGATAATAGCAATTACTAATATTAAAACTACAATTATAGTACAAAGTATATATAAAAGTGTATGTCCCATTACTATCACCTCTACTATAACATCATAACATAAAGTAGA
>CAZJKS010000082.1:0-5490 GCA_964546695.1 uncultured Muribaculaceae bacterium
TTTTTTTTACCATACATATTTTTTAAAGTTAAAACATTCTTTCTTTTTTCTTCCATTTCTTCTATGTAGTTATAATAATAATCACCAGTGCTATAATTAGTGGCAAGCCTTGCTATTAAATTACTCATATAAGCATCATAATTATCAGTATATATATCTGCATTACATATTTGTTCTACTAAAACTCTAATATCATATTTATTTCTGCTATCATCACTAATATCAACACCTTCTAGAACTTGCTTATAATTATCTAAAGCTATTTTGTTATTGTTTAAACCTAAAGATATCATATCTTTCATTTCTCTTTTCTTGGGAATAAAAGTACCTATAGCATAATTAGGATAAAGGACTCTTTTTATAGAGAAACTATTCCACTCTTTTATCTTAGCTATATTATCATAAATATCAGCATTAATTTGCTTTAATATTAAATTATAACTATATGTAGATATCTGGCCATATTGTTCTAATTCTTTTGTAATTAGTTTGTGTCTACATTTACTTATTTCTATAGGATAACTAAAATCTCTATTATATTTAAACATATTACCCCCTCCTTTCAAGTAATTCATATTATATACTAAAAAGGTTTTAAAGTAAAGAAAAAAGTGCTATTAAGCACTATACTGTCATTAATTCTTTCTCTTTATCTTTATAGACATTTTCGATATCTTTATTATATTCATTAACAAGTTCTTGAACATCCTTCATCATACCTTTTTCTTCATCTTCTGGAAGTTCCATTTTCTCTATCTTTTCATTCGCTTCATGTCTAATATTTCTAATTGAAATTTTAGCCTCTTCTGCCATTGCTTTAACTTGTTTAGTTAACTCGCGTCTTCTTTCTTCTGTTAAAGCTGGTATAACTATTCTAATAGTTTCTCCATCATTAGAAGGGTTATAACCAAGATTAGCAGCAATTATAGCTTTTTCTATATTTCCTAAACATCCCTTATCAAAAGGTTTAATTAGTAGTTGAGTTGCTTCAGGTACTGATATAGTAGCAAGACTCTTTAATGGTGTCATAGACCCATAATAATCAACCATAACACCATCTAAACTTGATGGATTAGCACGCCCTGCTCTAACAGTTGTAAAACGTTTCTCTAAATTTGTTAATGTTTCTTTCATTTTATTTTCAATATCTTTCATAAAATCATTATCCATATATTTATATCTCTCCTTAATTAAATTCTACTATAAGAAATAGAAAATAGCAAGAAGAAAAGAATATTCTATAAGTCTTTATATTTCTTTTTATAGTATAAGTAAATGGTAGTACTAAGTAGTAATATTATTGTGATTCCTCCTACTATATATATATTACTTATTGTTATTGGGTTACTTATAATAGTAACTTCTATTCTATAAGTATTACAACTATCATTACTTGTACCAGTTATGGTGGTTGTTCCTTCACTTAAGCCAAGAATTTTGCCACCTTCAATAATAGAAATAGAAGAATCACTACTAGTCCACGTTACATTGTTTGGTATGATGATATTATCAAAAGCATTTTCTACATCACTATTACCATTAACG
Organism: uncultured Muribaculaceae bacterium; assembly: GCA_964546695.1. Classification (GTDB taxonomy): domain Bacteria; phylum Bacillota_I; class Bacilli_A; order RF39; family UBA660; genus Onthousia. Next base: position 1,546 of record CAZJKS010000082.1, read on the forward strand.
TTTAGTGTAAGGGTACCATTATACTCTTCACAAGTAATATCATCAGGAATACTAAATTCAATGGCATAAGGCGTATTATTTATCATTCCTGTTGCCATAAACCCATTATCAGTAGTTAATAATGTCTTTAATATATTTAGATGATAGCCTGTACTATCACTTTCATCTATTTCTATATAATCACTAATATCTATAGTTCTAAGCAAATTAAAATCTTCATCATATATAAGAACACTTGCAGAATTATTATATATTCCTCCTGTTATAATATAATTATCAATTATAACAATACTAGTAAATTCAATAATTCCATATTCTCCCTCTATTACTTTAATTAAATTATCATTATTATCTATCTTATAAATTCCAGAGGATATTGCAAAATAAATATTATTATTAGAATCTACTGCTATTTGGGTATATAGATCATAATCTAAATAATCAAAATCACTTTCCAATAATGTTGTAGTTAATACTCTTTTTTGAACTTCTAAGTTTGTATCTATTTCTAGTATTACTATCTCTTCTCCATCTTTTGCTAAAATATACATTGTATCATCATTAACGTTAGCACCCATATAAGCATTATATATAGCAACATTATCATTGTAAGCATCTAAAGAAATATCTTTACTATTTATAAGAGTTCCTTCTGAATTAAATACCTGTATTAAAATAGTGTTTGTAGTAGAAGTGGCATCTTTTTGCCTTGCTCCAATAGTTATATAATTATCACCAAAGGAAAATACACTTCTACCACTTGGATGCCCTACTTTTTCTTCTGTTGATACTGTAACAGTATCAGTATTATGATTATAAATTAATGTATTATCTTGATCAGTTGTTATCAAATATACATCATTACTTATTTCAATAACATCAGAAATATAACTATCAGTATATCCCATATCTTCAATAGATTTTTCCCATTCTAAAGTACCACTTTCATTATACTTTACAATTGAAGTACCTCCACCTGTTAATGATTTAACAGCAATAAAACCAGAGGATGTTTCTTTAGCATTGATTAAAAAAGAAAAAACTGAAGTTCCATAGCTATTTATTTTTTCAAATATAATATGAAAATTTTCCTCTATATTTTCTATATTAATTGCATAACTTGGTCTTATCATTGAAACTATAACTAAACCTAGTGCAAATAATAAGATCGCTATACTTAGAATTGTTATATATATTGTCTTTTTCTTCATTTTAAAATGCCTCCTTATTCGTTTACTTATTTAGCTATCTTTTAGTTTATATAAATGATAGCACAAAATAATAACATAAAAGATATTTAAATAAACTTTTTTTACTTACTTTACTAATCTTTACAATAAATATTAGGTTTCGCTAACTAATTTAGCATGGATAACTAAACGACCAGAATTATCTGTATTACAAGTAGATAATGTTATTATTTTAGTATTAATATCTAACGTTTCATCAAAACTATACACACTTCTTTCTTTTAGAGTATTTAAAAACTCTAAATAAGCAGTTTCACTTACAAAGCTTGTTGTAAGATAGTATATTTCAGGATCAATCTCATAAACAGAGAAAATATTGAAAGTATATGTCTTATCTTTAGTAATTAATAATATTTGATTAGTATAATTATCATAGTATGACTCATCAAAAAGATTATCAAGAGATCCAAACATAGTATTATCTAATCTATGATGTCCATAGATAATAGTATTAAGAGAAAGAGTATCAAAAGTATTTCTATAATCAGCGAATATAGCACCTTTTTGAGAATAATTTTTGTTAAAATCATGTTCTAGATAATAATCGTTATTATCTGTTTGAACAACAGGATAACTTACGTTAGTACCATTTACGATTATAAAGCCAACAGTATCAGAGTTAGTATTATTTAAATCATCAAAATTAACTGATGATGTGTAATATGTCTCTTGTGAATTACTATAATTAGAATCACTATTAATTGTACTTACATTTTGATATGTAAATACTTCTATTTTATTATCTTCAAAAGAACTCTTAGGTATAAAAATATTTACTAAAGAGATAAAGGTTACAATATATAGTATAAAAAGCAGCAAGTTTTCGGGTTGATTTTTTTGAGTGGTAAAGAATTTTTGGACTTTTGTATCATTCTTTTTGGTAATAACTTCTATTATTTTGTTAATTAGGGAACATAGTGCTTCTTGAAGTCTACTTACAGATAAAGAAAAGCCAACCATAGCATAATGAATTGGTAAAAAAATCTTCTTAATAAGTTTCATTCATGTATCACCTTCTATATTCTTTTAAGATACTAAAGAGAAGTGCTGTTAGTATCAAACTACTACTCTAGTAATATTTTCCACTTCTATTTTTCATAAACTATGATTTCTTTATATTCAAATTAAATTATTTCTTCTATAAGTACTTACTTTAGAATCTACATATATATTTACTGTCCCTTTATTAACTATCTTAATAAAACCTAAGCCATTAATACATATGTCTTCATTAAATCCTACCTCGTATGTTCTTTTTTGTAAATCTTTTAAAGTATCATGCTTGTTAGATATTCTTCTAATCTTTAAATTATTAGACATATAAAAAGTAAAACTATTCTTTTCACCTTCTATATAATCTATTCTAAAGAATTTATCAACTATAATACTTTGACCTTTTCTTAGCTGAAAAGTTTTAGGTTTTATTTCTTTTTTAGGGTTTATCTTATTAAAGTCTTCTTCATTTATATAATTAACTATGCTATTACTATCAAGAAGTCCAGGAGTATCTATAAGGGTTAAATACTCATTTATTTCTATTTTTACAGTGTTTAAGGTAGTAGAAGGAAGTGGTGATATAGTAAGTTCTCTATCACTAGTAGAATAATTTCTTAATAATTTATTTATTAAAGTACTCTTTCCTGCATTAGTATGCCCTACTACATAAACATTATTAGTTGTCTGATATAATTTTATTTGCTTTAATAAATAATCTATATTATAGTTTTTTTCACTACTAATAACTATTATTTTATCGAAGATATTATTATCTTTAAAATAATCTATTAATTTATTATCATTTATAGACTTTGGCAAGACATCTCTTTTATTTAGTATTAAAATCATTTTATTAGGAATAATATCTCTTATTTTATTAATATCTTCTTCTATATTAAGCAAATCTACTATATATAATACTAAATCTTTAGTTTCTCCAACACTTTTAAGTATTTCTAAGTATTCATCATTACTTTTGGTAACGACTTGATATTCTCCATAATTTTTAATTCTAAAGCATCTTTGACAATAATCTTTATCTAAACTAGTAGTATAGCCTTCCCCTAAGATATTCTCATCTTGAAGCTTAACTCCACATCCAAGACAATATTTTTCACTATTCATAATACTTTCCTTTCTTAAAAATATTACTATTGCTATATCTAGTCATAATCTTATCTTCTAAATATCTATTAATATTAGTAATTTTTAAATCTTTAACTGCTAGAGGGTCTACAAATATTTTGGTAATATTACCTTTATAGCCATAACCCATATCAGTAATAAATTGATCTCCTATAATAGCAATACTTTTAGATTCTAAATTATATTTAGATTTAATTTTCTTAAGAGTTCTAATAGATGGTTTTAAGGCAAAGGGATAATAGTCTATTTCTAAGTCTTCTCCAAATTTAGATACTCTTTTTTTAGGACTATTAGAAACTATAACTACTAAAAAGTCTTTCTTTAATTTAGTAATTAACTCTTTAACTTTATCTTCTACTTTAATAGAATCTATTAAAGCTAGAGTATTATCTAAATCAAAGATTAAACATTTGATGTCTTTTTTCTTTAATTTATTATAATTAATTTCAAAAATATTCTTTTTATATATATCTGGTAAATATTTCATAACTTACTCCTTTATATAAGTATATAACAAAATTAAATTTAATTCTAGTAAAGCTAGTTATTTTCC
>CAZJKS010000083.1:0-5440 GCA_964546695.1 uncultured Muribaculaceae bacterium
ATTCTTTTTAAGTTATTTGACAAAGTTTTACATATAAACAAGCTCACTACCATTTCTAATATCTGTCTTCTTTAATAGGTTTTCTTCATTATAGATAGCTCCACTAGCACGATTATATAGATGTTCACAATTTGTTATATGATAATAATTATTACTAACTTCTATTAGACATTTAGCAATTAAAGTACATATTTCCCCTATTTTTCTATTTATAGGTAAGAATACTTCATACTTTTTCTCTAGGCTTGGTACATATATAGTTACTAAAACTTTATTATTCATTATTATCACCTTCTAATACTTTTATTCTTATAGCTTTACCATTTTTAATAATATAACCAAAATTTGGTGGTAATGGGAAGCTTAAAGTTCTAAGTGGAGTAGTTAAATTATGAATTGTTGTATTATTAAGTCCTTTACCTATCCAAATAGCATTATTTAAAGATACAAATTGTCTAAACCAACTTTCATAGCCTATTTTCTTTATGTTAAATAAATCAGTATTAAAAACAAAATATACTCTTTTTAAAGCTAATAGTTTGGTAAAGTAGTCCATTAAATCATCTACTTCAGTTGTTAATTTCTTTATGAATAATTCAGCATCAGTTATAAATATTAAAGCTTTACTGTTAGTATCTACTTCAATTAGATTATTTAAACTATTAATATTAAAACTAGTAGAGTCTATATAAGTATAGTTTGGATAATTACTTTTATCATAGATATTCTTAAAGTCAATAATACTTATTTTGATACTAGAAAGCATATTAAGTTCTTTGAATAATTCCTTAGTAAAATTACTTAATATTTCACTATCTTCAGCATTAATTAAATTAAATAAATTTTTAGTAAAGTCATATGTTGCTACTTCTAGGCTTTCTTCTTCTATACCTATTGGAACAGTTGTTATATCTTTTAGATATTCTTTAAGAATAGAAATAGTAACCTTATCTGGTAATACCGGAATAGGTTTAGCGAATACTTTTGTATTAGCTTTCAGGTAATCACAAATATTTTTTATGTAATCAAGTAGTTTTTCACTTTCACATACTTCAGCTGTTTGAAATTCATAAGGATTATCATTTACTAATACTACACCTCTATTAGGATTATCAGAAATAGTAGGTGCTTTCTTACCTAATAACATATTATATTCAATTGGAGAATTTAATTTTAAAGGTATAATTTGTGGGAAATTAGCTCTAAGACTAAGTCTTAGGCTTCTATCACTAATTGCAGTTACAATAGTATAAATACCATATTTTACTCCTTCACGAGTTATTTTACTAAGTACTTGTTCTTCATCTTCATATGATTCTTTGAAGTTCTCATATCCTGCTATTAAAAGAATTACAGCAGGTAACTTAGTATTAGAATGGGTAATAAAGAAATCATAACTACCGTTATAGTCTTGGAATATTTTTTTGCGTTTTTCAAGTTCAGTAATTAATAGTTTAAATAATTTTTCTACTTTCTCTTTTTCATTATTAAAGATTACATCTCCAACAGATGGGCTATCTTTGTATATTTTTAGAGTTTCACTATCAAAATCTAAAATATATATATTTACTTCTTCTGCAGAATAGGTAGTTATTAAAGAATAAATTAAGGTATTAGTAATAGTGTTTTTCTCAGTTAAACTATAGATAATAGTATTACCTTTATTAGCAAAATCTAAAGTTACTAGTCCTTGTTTTTGTTCTTTAGGGTTATCATATTCACCTATTATAGGTGTTAAATTATAGGACTTTTTAGTAAATTGATATTTTCTTTTTAAATTATCTAAATATATTAGAGAACTTAATTTTTCTAGCCATAAGTTTGTTACAGAAATATTTTCTTTAGTAGCAAGAGAAGATAAATATTTTACAATATTTGGTAGTTGTTCTCCTTTTAATTCTAAATTGCTATTTTTAGGCATATCTATAGCTTTTATACTTCTTCCTACATTATCTATAAAATTAACACTACTATCTATTTCTTTGTAAACTTTATCTTGGGGATAATATGGAGCCCCTGCATATGATGCTTGTCCTAACATAAATAATTCATTATATCCAACTTGTAAGTAGAATCTACCAGTTTCTTTTATAGTTGCAGCATCTGGTCTTTTAATAACTTCATTAGAATCACTAGCATCTTGGACTTTTAAACATACTTTAAATCTTGAATTTGACCATATTTGATCGTTTACAACACCACTAGGTTTTTGTGTTGCTAATATTAGATGTACTCCTAAACTACGACCTATTCTAGCTGTTGAAATTAATTGATCCATAAATTCTGGTTGGTCAGTTTTAAGTTCAGCAAACTCATCAGATATTATAAATAAATGAGATATTGGTGTATCAACAAGTTTTTCACGGTAATATTTTTGATATTTGTAAATATCTATTGTTCCTTCTCCTAATTTATCTCTTGCTTTATTAAAAAGCATTTGTCTTCTTTTAAGTTCACTTTCAATAGAAGATAAGGCTCTATTTATATCAGCTGTATCAAGGTTAGTTATTGTTCCTGTTAAGTGAGGAAGTCTTAGTCCTGTTTCTTTATTTTCAAAGGCTCCTACTAAACCACCACCTTTATAGTCAATTAATAAAAATTGAACTTCATCAGGATGATAGTTAATAGCCATAGATAGAATATAAGTAATGATAAACTCAGACTTACCACTACCTGTCATACCAGCTATTAAACCATGAGGGCCTTGTTCTTTTTCATGTAAATCTAGTTTGAACAATTGGCCATTAGTATCATAACCAATAGGAGCGGCTAAACTTATTATAGGATTATTTGCTTGCCATCTTTCTAGGGAGTTAAGCTGTTCAACTGTTCCTACATTATACATTTCTAAGAAGCTTATTTCTTTTGGTAGGTCATATTCATCATCTTTATCTTTTATTGGAATATTTGATAAAATAGTAGCACATTGCTTAAGATTTAGGTTATTAACTAGTTCAATAGAAAAACTTTTTTGGGTATCTTTAGTCAATTCACTTTCAAAAATACCCCCACTTTTTAAGTCATTAATACTGATGAAACTCTTACATTGGGTAGGTAGATTAGCAAGAGATGAATTTAATATTAAAAGAGTAAAACCTAAATTATATTCAGAGTTTAATACCTCTTCTATGATAGGATTATCTTTAATAGTTTTATAATCATCAGTTATTATAAGATAATAGGTGTCAAAAAGTTTATAGATATCTTCATTATTGTTTACTTTAACTTCTTGTCTTTGCTTAATTATTTTTTGAAGATAAGAAGATATTTCTTTACTTTCGTCATAGTTAGTAGAGAAAAAACGAATACTTTTATCACGACTAAAACAGTGTGGCATTAATTTCATATAGTCCCAATATTTCTCTTTTCCTTTATTAGTCATAATAATTATTTTTAAATCATGATAACTATGTAATGAAATCATTTGTAAGATTAAAGTATCTACATATGCTTTTATATATTCATAATGTCCTATAATAGCAGCGATATTTTTTGTTGTAAATGATTCAGTAATAGGAGCTCCTTCTATTTCTTTATTTTTATCTATTATAAGACGCATTCTTTCTTCTAGCGGGTCTTCTTCTATTTTAAAGTGTTCGCCAGGATAATCGATATTAATTTTTACTTTTTCTTTTCCTACTCCTAATCTTAAGTTTAAAAAGTCTTTTTGTTGTAATTCTCTTTCCCATAATCTTCTACTTTTGTTAATAATAAATTCATAGCATTCAGCAGAGCTTAAACTGTTAGCTAGAAGAACTTGCTTTTCAGTAGTTATAATTTGTTGTAGTTCTTGTTCTTTTTTTGTTAAATATTCACTGTAGGCTTTTTCTATTTTTTCTTTTTTCTTCTTTTGCTGTTTTTTACTAAAACGTCTATTTAAAGTAGGCCATACTAAGACTCCTGCTAACATAGATATAGAAATAGCAACTGTTGGGAGGATGCTTGTAAGGCTTCTACTACTATCTTGTAATGACATAAGTGAAACTAATAACATAACAAGGGAAACAGAACCCATAGTCATCATAGGTCCTATTGTCATTAAAAGTGGTGTTTCTTCTTGCTCTGAAATATTAGGATGGGGGTCTATTTTAAAGTTCCTAGCTTCTAATACTTCTGTAAATCTAGGCATTCTGACAAAGTAATCTTTATCATCATATAACTCTGTTTCGAGTTCATCTTCCTCTGTTACGATATTATCTTTTCTTTTAGTTAGTTGTCCTTCTTTTAAAACACTTGTATTTATTACTGTCTTATTTAAAGGGTTATTAATTGTTATCTTGTTTCCTAGTACTATAAGCTTTAAGCCCATTATAAAGATAATATCACCATGATTTAACATTGTTGTTTGAGATTTATTAATAGCGATATTATTTACGAAGACTCCATTTTGACTGTTTAAATCTTCAAGAAGCCAAGTATTATTTTTATATTCTAGTTTGGCATGATGCTCTGATGTTAAATTATTACGATAAGCAATTATGTTGTCATTAGAACTACCTATTGATATTGTTATATTACTATTTACTTGATAAGTTTTATTAGTTGTATCATTTAAAGGGGATGTATATAATATTAAATATCCATCTTGACTTTTTAATTTAAGTAATAAGAATTTGTAAGGTTCTAAATTCACTTTATTAATTTGTTTTTCATTATCAACGATACTTACGTTTTTATTAGAATAAGCAACCCATTTTCCATCTTCCTCTTGTATATTTATAATTTTCTTTTCTTGATTATCATCATCTATATCTGAAATCCAATAACTACCATATACTTTTTGAGGTAAGGTAAAACTTATTAATCTACTTTTATCTATTATGTATACTATCATAGCCTACCTCCTACTATGAATTAATTATAAATTGTTTTTTATATTTAATCAAGATAGAGATAGTTATTTTAAAAAGAAAAAGACTATCTTTGAAGATTAGTCTTTTATAAACAAAAAAATAGTAAGCAACTTCCTATTTTCGCATACACTATCGTCGGCGTTAAGTGGCTTAACTTCTGTGTTCGGGATGGGAACAGGTGTACCCCACTTGCTATCGTTACTTACTAAAATATTAGAGAAATAATTCTCTGAAAACTTAGATATTGTGTTCATCAAATTTATTAAATAGGGTTAAATCCTCGATCTATTAGTACTGGTCAGCTCAACATGTCGCCATGCTTCCACCTCCAGCCTATCAACCTCATCGTCTTTAAGGGATCTTACTATATAAAATATGGGAAAACTCATCTTAAAGTTGGCTTCCCGCTTAGATGCTTTCAGCGGTTATCCATTCCCAACATAGCTACTCTGCACTGCAACTGGCGTTACAACAGATACACCAGAGGTTCGTCCATCCCGGTCCTCTCGTACTAAGGATAGCTCTCTTCAATTTTCCTACGCCCACAACGGATAGGGACCGAACTGTCTCACGACGTTCTGAACCCA
>CAZJKS010000084.1:0-5325 GCA_964546695.1 uncultured Muribaculaceae bacterium
CACTAAGAAAGGTTATCCTTTCTTTTTTTTTGGTTATGTGTTAAAATATAGCAAGAAATGGGGTATTTAGATGTTAAGAAATAAAGATATATTAGATGAGAAAGATAAGAGATTAAGATTAATTAGTAAAGATGTTACTTTTCCTTTGAGCAAGGATGATTTAAAGAAAATTGATGCAATGGTTGAGTATTTAACTAATAGCCAAATAGAAAGACTTGCTGAAAAATATAATTTAAGACCTGGTATGGGAATGGCTGCTATTCAACTTGGTATTCCTAAAAGATATTTAGTAATCGTTCATGAAGTTGATGAAGAAGAATTTGATACTTATATTATTTGTAATCCTAAAATTATTAGTAATTCAACAGAGAAAATATATGTAGAAATGGGTGAAGGTTGTTTATCTGTAAACCGTGAGGTTGAAGGTATTGTTCCAAGATATGCTAGAGTTACTGTTGAAGGATATGATACTAAGGGTAATAAGATTAGAGTACGTGCTAGAGAAGAACTTGCTATTGCTTTCCAACATGAAATAGATCATTTGAATGGAGTTATGTTTACAGATTATATAGATCCTAAGAATCCCTATAAAGACAGTGATAAGTATAGACCAATATAAAAACAGGTTATCCTGTTTTTATTTTATGCCTTTTTTCTTACCATAATATAAAGCTAATACTTGTAATTTATCATCGTCAGGATTCAACTTGGGAATCTCTTCTAAAACTCTCATAAACTTAAGTATTACTTCATCATAAGTAAGTTTAGCAAGTACTTCTCCATTAAGTATTTTTTCTTTATATTCCCTACTCTTATATAAAGCATTACTTGCAATATCAAGGGTTATATCGTCTTTCTCTAAATAAGAGTGAAAATACCCACCTACAAATAAATTTTCATTATAAGAAAGTACTGCTTTATAATCTCTATTTTCAGATAAAAAATCAAAACTTCTCATATGACAACAATTTCTAAGGGTTCTTTTAAAAATATAAGCAGATTTAGTATTTTTAAAAATCTCATTTGCTTTATAAACCTTTATAGTTCCTATATTTGTTTTAAGTTTATATAAAAAGCCGTCATCATCCTCACTAATTACCCCTGGCCAAAGTAAACTTTTATCTTTTTTGCTGCCTAACAAATCATAAATTGCATTATGAATTGATGAATTATAATTAATACTATACTTATTTAGTACTTCTTCTAGAATTTGATGCTTGTCTTTCTTTTTTAGATAAAAATAATTGTAAAGAAGAGATGCTAAAGGATTATCATCACATTTATGATATGGCCCTAGCTTTCTATATTCACTTATAATATACTCTGCTGTTTGTTCATTTAAATTCTGATATTTAATCTCAGTATTCAAATGATATTCATCAATCTCATTAAGTTCCATAATATTCCTTCTTTTAACAATTAGTATATATTATATCATATTTTACACAGACTGAAACATTTATTTTATTTTTAGATTTACAAAACTTTCCTTAGTTGCTAGAATTAAGTAGGAGGATCTTATGAAGAAATATATTATCTTAATATTTTTAATTATTCTATTTGGTTTTACCTATGCTTATAGAAAACCTTTATATAATTTATATAGAACTTACTTTGTAAAAGAAAATAAAGATATCAGTTTAGAGGAGTCTAACGAATATACAAGAGATTACGATTTTAATTATGTACAAATAACTGATAATTTTAGTCCTTTAGAATATCAAGATTTATTAAATATCTATTATACTGTTCTAAACTCAGGGGTAGAAGAATTTTCCTTTTATTGTTCTAGTGAGTACTCTGATTGTTTAGATGATGTTTCTTCTCTTGCTAATAATCAAAGAGTATTATCAACTATTAATAATTTTGTTCATCCTTTTAATAGCTTTAAACATCTTGAAACTAGTTATGATGATTATGGAAAGGTTACTTTAAAGATTGAACACATTTATAGTAGTAGTGATATTAAATTAATTGAAGCGAAGGTTGAAAGTGTAGAAGAAGAAATTTGGCAAGATGATATGAGTGTTGATGAAAAGATAAAAGAAGCTCATAATTATATTATTAATAACAGTAAGTATGATAGTGATAGAAGTGATAATAATATAGTTAATTATAAGTCGGATACTGCTTACGGTACATTATTAGAAGGTTATAGTCTTTGTGGAGGATATACTGATGCTATGGAATTGTTCTTAGAAGATTTAAGTGTTAAGAGTTATAAGATAGCATCAGAAAATCATATTTGGAATGCTGTATATTTAGATGATACTTGGTATCATTTGGATTTAACTTGGGATGATCCAATAACTACCGATGGCAGTGATGTTTTAGAGTATAATTTCTTTTTAATAACAACGAGCGAATTAAAAGTTTTAGAAGCTGAGCAACATAACTATGATACTAATGTATATAGTGAACTTGCAACTTAAAAAATGTTAGGAAAGATTTCCTAGCATTTTATTTATTCTTAGCCATCATTTTTTTAGCCATTTTTAAAATAAACTTATTAGTAACTGGTACTTTTTCTCTATCTTTCTTATAGCCAAGTTCTTTTAAAGCACTATCTGCATAATCAACACACAAATCAATTCCAGAGATAAAACTAGCCATACTTGATCCTAAAAAGACAATAGGTCCAGCCATTTCAACACTTTCGGCAAGACGATGAGCAACACCTGTTTCTGCTAATAGAGCTTCAACTCCTCCAGCCATCTTTTCAAATTCATCTTTCATACCGGTATCAGTAGATCCTGGCATTACATTATTAACTCTGATACCTTGTTTTCCTAGTTTAATAGATATCTCACTAGCATACTCTGATAAACATCTTTTAGAGTACATATAGGAAAAAGTTGAAGGTGATATTTTAGCAAGAGGTGCTATTACACTTTCTACTTCTTCCCAAGTCTTGGCATTAACTACTTTACTCTGTTCTTTTCTAAATTCTTTCCAGTTAAGTCCTGCTGTGCTTGTTACATAAACAATACTACCACCTTTAGTCATTCTTTTAGTTAAATATTCTTCTGTAATATAGAAGTTTGCTGTATAATTACAATTAAATGTTTCAATATAATTAGTCTTAGACCCTGATAGTCCTGCTACTCCAAAGAAACAGTCAATATGTTCTGGAAGTTTACTAAATAAATTATCTATCTCTTCTTTTTTAGATAAATCACACTTAATAAATTCCTTAATACCACTAACATCACAGGAATTTAAGTCAACAGCATAACAGTTAGCTCCTAAATCTACTAGCATTTCTACTGTTGCCCTACCCATACCACTACTAGCACCAGTTATTACACAAACTTTATCCTTATAACCAAAATAATCTTTCATATAAACACTACCTTTCTAATTAAAGTATAGAAAAGTAAAAGAAAAAAGTAAATAATTTATTAAAAATTAAATACTTTTTTTACAGTTTATATGATTTTCTGGTAAAATAATTTATTACTCGCAGGCCATCTACAAGCGAGATAATTTCCGTAAGAAGAAAATCAACTTACATCTATATTATATGAAGTTCCCCTCATCTAATACAACTAAATTATATCATAAATGGTACTAATAAGTAAAACTTTTTTATAAAATCAGTTCGATATTTTATATTGTTTATCTTATCTTTTTAATAATAATTTCTTTTCTAAAGAATAATCTACAATAGAGTCAATATGTGCCTGAGTAGTATCAAATACAGGAATATCTAAATCATTTTGACTAATTAACATTTCTATTTCTGTACACCCTAATATTACACCTTTAATATTGCTTTGTTTTTTCATATTATTTATTACTTCGATATAATAGTCTCTTGATCTGTCATTAATTTCACCTTTACATAGCTCATCAAATATTATTCTATCTATTTCATCAATCTCATTTTCACCATTTGGGACACTAACCGTTAATCCATTTTGTCTTAACCTATCTTTTAAAAAGTCTTCTTTCATTGTATAGCCAGTACCTAAAAGTCCAACGTTTAATACTTCATTTTCCTTGCATTTATCAGCAACACAGTCAGCAATATGAATTAGAGGAATATTTATTTTACTTTCTATATAATCTGCTAATTTATGCATTGTATTAGTAGCAATAACTATATAATCAGCACCAGCATTTTCTAAAGTTTTAGCAATAGAAGCTAGTTCTACACCAATTTTATTCCATTCATTGTTTAACATTAATTTTCTAATCTCTTCAAAATTAACATTGTAAATAATCATTTTAGCACAGTTTAAACCACCACATATCGCATTAACTCCATCATTAATTCTTTCATAATAATGAATTGATGACTCATAACTCATCCCACCAATAAGACCAATTGTTTTCATTTTTTATTTTTCCTCACCTTATTTTTGTTTTTTTTAGTTTTATCTTCATCAAAATCAATAACACCTTCCCATTCAAAAGGTTTTAAATCTTTAAGAACCTCTGATGCATTAAGTATAGGTCTTTTTTGTTGAAAAAAGCCTTTAGGAAACTTTGTTATGTTTTTCTTTGACATATAACATTACCTCCTATAAATGTACCATTTATAATTATCTATTATTGCTATCTAGACTTTTTGCATACTATCATTTTGTAATTCTTGATACATAATAGTTTCTATTTTATCTACATTTGTAAAAAAAGTATAAAGTCCACGTTTTTTCAAATCCATCAAAATGTTAAAATTCTCTAGTATTTCTTTTTGAAGACCCTTTGGTAATTTATAAGGTTTGCCATTAACAGTATGTTGATGAGTCAAATATTTAGGTAACGTAGGAAAAGCATTTTGAAGTAAAATTGCACTTTCTTTATTTGCAATTTTTCTTATCAAAATAGTATTACATTTACCATATTTTCTCTTAGTGTTTTCTGAAAGTTTTTTATATTTTTCGACCTTACTACTCAAAGGTATAAACCATAGAAGTTCTTTATATTTTACTAGAAAATATGATGGTCTACTATGAACTCCTGAATGATTTATTGATAAATTAGAATCGTCTACAAACTCAAAAAAATCTCTAGATATATGATACAAATATCCTTCTTTAATTTCCATTATCTTTCCCCCTTACAATAATATAAAAAGGGAGATATTTATCAAAAATATCGCCCTTTTAAATTTCCAGTAGAATAATTTATTACTCGCAACCATCTACAAGCGAGATAATCTGCAATGTAGAATAATTTATTACTCGCAGGCCATCTACAAGCGAGATAATTTCCGTAAGAAGAAAATCAACTTACATCTATATTATATGAGGTCCCCCTCGTCTAATACAACTAAATTATATCATAAGTGGTGCTGTGTGTAAATACTTTTTTGAAATT
>CAZJKS010000085.1:0-5246 GCA_964546695.1 uncultured Muribaculaceae bacterium
TTATCTTATATCTTTAACTGGTAATATCATCTCTAATTCATTTTTAGTTTCTCTTGCTGCTTGCCAACAATCTGCTATATTATATCCCCCAGATGGTAACCACATCATAATTAAATTAACTATAGTAGGTAACAAGAAAACCACTATCGCTGCTACTACTTGAGATACTATCTTCCTAACAAAATTCTTCTGTTCAGGATCAGTTACTACTTTAAATATAGTCCATATTAAACTAAATATCAAAATAATTGGTACTGCTATACATATAATATTAAAAGCAGTCTGTGTAAGGGATAATATATTTACTAAAGCATAATCACTACACGCTTCTGCTGTTGCCAATATAAACATACTATCCACCCCCCCGTATCTTTTTCTCTGATACAGCAATACCATCACCTATATCATAAATAGTGGTATTATAATTATCATTTTCTTTTAGAAAAGTAATATAATCTTTTATTTTTCTAACAATACCTCTTACATTTCTACTTTTAATTTCTTTCTCATTCTTCCTAACTAAACCATGAAAATACATATTATCAGTAATAATAACACCCCCATCAT
Source organism: uncultured Muribaculaceae bacterium (assembly GCA_964546695.1). GTDB lineage: Bacteria > Bacillota_I > Bacilli_A > RF39 > UBA660 > Onthousia. The sequence continues at coordinate 568 of CAZJKS010000085.1, forward strand.
TAAGATTTCTCTCAAACATTTCAAAAAACTTAATATTCTGAGCTTTCGCTGCATCTATAAAAATCAAATCATACTTACCATCTATCTTTGTCTTTAAAGCATCATTAAATATCAAAGTAATACGATCTTCAAGATTTAATTTCTTTATATTCTTTAAAGCTTCTAAATATCTAACTTCATCTCTTTCTATAGTTGTAACTTTTATAGTAGGACTACATAAACTCATCATAATTGCCGAATATCCAATCGCTGTTCCTATTTCTAAAACATTTTTTATCTGATGTTTAATAATAAAAGTTGTCAAAAAATCTATCCCTGCTGTTTGCATTATAGGTATATTATTATCTTCAGCATATTTCTTTATTTGTTTAATAATAGTATATTTATTATTTACCATATCCAATCACCATTTTCTTTTAATTCCTGGACCTTTTCTTCATGTTCACTAGCACTTGTTGTAAAATACACATTTCTATTCTTATCAGCAACAAAGTATAAATAATCACTATCAGTAGGATTAATCGCTGCTTCTATACTAGATAAAGAAGGATTACATATCGGTCCAATAGGAAGCTTTCCTGCCATTTCACTACTTCTAGTATTATATGGATTATATGTATTAAACATCTCACTTGTCAAATCAGAATCCATATCTTCCCCAAAAGCATAATAAGTAGTAACATCACTTCCTAAATTCATCCCTAAAGCTAATCTATTATTAAATACCCCAACTATTAGTTTCCTATCTTCATCACTCACACCTTCAAGTTCTGCAATACTAGCAAGAGTAAGAATACTATGAACATCACTAACATCTAATTGTTCCTTATAATCATTCAAATTCTCTTCTTCCTCATCTAAAAGAGTTCTAATAATAGTCTCACTATCTAAATTACTTTTAGAAAACTCATAAGTATCAGGAAATAAATATCCCTCTAAAGGATAATATATATCTTCATCTAAAATAGTATCTGTTAAAAACCAATAATCATCTATTAATTCATTAAGTAATGTTAAATCTTTACTAGCACTAATAAATTCTTCACTAGTTATACTAGTATTCTCTTCAATTAAAGTAGCATAATCTAAAATAGTCTCTCCTTCTTTAAATGTTAAAACAACTACATCCTCATCTGCTGACCCTATTACTATAATCTGTGCTATTTCATCTAAACTCATACTTTTATTTAATAGATATGTCCCTGCTTTAAGACTTCCTACATTATTCAGTTTCAAATAAACTTTAAAGAAAAAAGCATTTCTTATTAATCCTTTATCTTCTAATGTCTTAGCAATATTATCTGTACTCATTCCCTCTGGTATCACAACTTCAATATCAGCATTACTACTACTATCTATAGGCCTAATATTATATTGATAATACACAAAACACCCTATTAAAATAAGTCCTAGTAATGCTATTATTAAAGCAATTACATATGCTCTTCCCATACTGCCAATCCCCTATCTATTATACTACGTTTCCTTCTTCACTACCTTCGCTACTAGCTTTAACTTCCTCTTGAATAGTCTCAAGAATCTTCTCTATTACTTGCCATTCTTTCTCTGTTTCAATAGGGTCTAATTTAGTAGAATCAGTCCCAGGATAATACACACTAGCATATACTTGAACATTCCCTTTATCATCTAAACTATTATCAGTATATACAATATAACTTTTCTTAGTCTCCTCATTATCAAAGGTAAATAAAACATCATATATCGTCTCATTACCATACTCATCTTTTAATTTAAATTGATTTTTTCCATCCATATTATTTTCTCCTTTTATCTAAAAATGATTGTAATATAATTGTAGCAGCTACTTTATCTATAACTTTCTTTCTTTTTTTCCTACTAGTATTACCTTCTATTAAAATATGTTCAGCACTTTCAGTAGTAAGCCTTTCATCTTCTAAATATATAGGCAAATCTAAATTAGATTCTAAAAATTCCTTAAATTCTAAAGTCTTTTTAGCTCTATCTCCCAAAGTATTATCCATATTTTTAGGTAATCCTAATACTAATCCTTCTATATTATAATCTATTATAATAGATTTAATATCCAAAAGACAAGTAGAAGGATTATTATCATGTCTTAAAACTTTATAGGAAGTAGCAATTAATCCTGTCTTATCACTAATAGATAGACCAATAGTTTTTGTACCTAAATCAAGACCTAAATATCTCATTATTTATTTAACATACTAGTAAGTAAAACTTCAATTATCTTACTTCTATCTATTGTTTTTATTTTACTTCTAGCATCCTGATAACTTGAAATATAACCTAAATCTCCACTTATTAAATAACCTACTATTTGGTCAACTGGATTATATCCTCTTTCCTTTAGAGAATTATATACTTCAAGAAGTGTTTTTTGCACCTTAGCTTGATCATTACTTACAAGTTTATATAACCTTGTTTTATCATCCATAACTATCACCTCACTACAATTACTAAAATAAGTTTAGCATTTTTTTATTATAAGTTCAAGGCAAAAGAAAAAAAAGAACAATATTGCAGGTAAAATTATTTGTTTTTATGATTAATTTTTCTAAAAACTTTAAAACTTTCATTTACCGCTACAACAGTTCTATTATTCATCTCATTTAAAATTTCAATAGGTATTTCCTCATCAGTTAAATGTTTATCTAAACTATCAAGTACTATAAATTGCCCCATTATAATAGCTAAGTTTTCATCAGTAGAATTTAAAAGAGCAACAGAAGTTTCTTTTGATATTATATTAAAACTACGCTTAAGCGTATGATAACAATTATGTCTAATTTTTAAATCACTAACTTTAGGAATATAAAATTCCTCTTTTTCCTTAGATACAAAATCTATTAACATCAAAGTTTTATGTTTCACATCATCTGGTATCTCTCTATTTTCATTAAAAAATCCATTTATTTCTCTAAATAAATCTACCAAAGCACCTTTATTATTTTTTTGAGTTTCCATCATAACATATTCCCCCTTTTAAAGCTTCTATATTATACAACATTTTTTAAAAAAATGCAACAAAAAAGTCCAAAGAAACGTTTTGGATCTACGATAAAACCTATACTTATGTACAGGTGGGTGTATATAGTCAGTTCTTAGGATCCCTAACCAATGGAAAGGTCTTCAACACGAACATAACAATCATCAATACTCCCTTATCGTCTCTTTAGTCGGTTTTATACTAAGTCATCCATACACGTTTTCTCTAGACATTTATAGTATATCATATTTATTTTAAATTATTCAATATTTTCTAACTTTTTTACAAAATTTTCTATTAAATGAGCCATAGTAGCACATCCCATAAAAGCAACTACCCCATCTTTATCTTTTAAAATATCATCAACAGTATCATCATCTACAATCTCACTACCTCTTATTAAAGCCATTATATCTTCTGATTTAATAGGTGGATAGTCATCTAGATTCTCCCTATCACATTTAATTGGCGTTAAATAAACTTTATCTGCAACACTTAAGGCATCAGCAAATTCATTTTTAAAACGTGATGTCCTAGAATAAGTATTAGGACGAAATACTACAGTTAATTTTTTCGAAGGATACTTTTGTCTAATCGCTTCAAGAGTAACTTTAACCTCTGTTGGATGATGAGCATAGTCATCTACTATGATAGTATCACCCACTATAGTTTCGGCAAAACGTCTATTTGCGTTTTTAAAACTAGGTAAAAGTTTTTTAATCTTATCTTTACTAACACCTTCATCTAAAACTAAAATAATAGCAGCAGCAGTATTCATAACCATATGATGTCCATATAAAGGAACAGTAAAAGTATCTATTAGTTCATCTTTTTTGTATAAAGTAAAAGTTGAACCCGTAGTTTCTAATTTAATATCTTTAATAATATAGTCATTACAATTATCTTCACCATAGAAAATAACATGATTATTAAAATTAACTTTTCTAATATTTAAATCATCACCATTAGCAATTACAGTCTCTGCTTTATTTAAAAACTTTTCAAATGTTTTAATAGTATCTTCTAAATCTTTATATATTTCTGTATGTTCAAGCTCAATACAAGTTACAATAGCTTTCTTAGGATAATAAGCAAGAAAATGACGATTAAACTCATCTGATTCAATTACTAATAATTTATTTTTCATATCAATATGACCAGTTCCATCTCCTATAAAGTAATTACAACCAGCAGTACTTTCAAGTAGATGTTTTAAAAGTGATGTAGTTGTTGTCTTTCCATGTGTTCCACTTACAGAAATAGTATCAAATTCTTTAGTAATACTACCTACTACTTCATTATAAGGCTTAAAAGTAAGCCCTAACTCTTTTACTCTTTTCATCTCAGGATGATTATCACTAAAAGCACGTGATGCTGTTACAATAGTATCTTTATCTATAGAGTGATTACCATCATAAAATATTTTTATACCACGTTCTTCTAGACCTTTTTCTGTAAACTTATAGTCTCTAGCATCATCATAACCTGATACAATATTTCCCATATCATATAACATCTGAGCAAGAGTACTCATACCTGTTCCTTTTATTCCAATACAATAATATTTCATAAGACTCCTTCTTTCTTTTATCATTATACCTTATGTTATATAGATTTTCAAATATACTTGAATTCATTATATATTTATGATACTATGAATATGTAAAGAAAATTTACATATTATAAAAAA
>CAZJKS010000086.1:0-5235 GCA_964546695.1 uncultured Muribaculaceae bacterium
AAAAAAATCAATTATTTTAGTATTTTTTTGGAGTTATAGTTAATTCATCGCTCTTTTAAAGAGCCTTTCTAAATCATAATTACTGTATGTAATAATAGTTGGTCTACCATGAGGACAAGTAAAAGGATTATCACAACGTCTTAGGTTATCTAAAAGAATCTTAGCAGTATCTAAGTCTAAATAATCATTGGCCTTTATACTCATTTTACAAGCCATAGTAGATGCTGTCTTATAGATAAATTTCTCTTTATCAAACTCCCCTTTTTCTAGGGTGATAGCAATTATTTTTTCGATCGCTTCCCTCTCATACCCTTCAAAAAACCAAGTAGGATGGCTTCTAACAATAAAAGTATTATCAAAAAACTCTTCTAAAATAATACCAATACTCTTTAAAATATCCATATGTTCTTTAATTTTAATAAACTCATCTTTAGAATATTCTAATCTAATAGGTACTAGTAAATCTATAACTTTATAATCATCTTTTAATAAAGCATTCAAGACTTTTTCATAGTTAATACGCTCTGCGGCAGCATGTTGATCTATTATATACATACCACTTGAGTTTTCGGCGATTATATAAGTCTTATGAACAATACCTACAGGTATCATTTCTTTAATACGATATTCATCTTTCACATCTTCTTTATCATCAACTACTTCTTCACTCTTATCTCCCGTTATTTTACTATCATTATCAAAGTCAAACGATAACTCTTCTAGATTAGAACTTTCTTCTTTAATTGTCTCCTCTTCATCTAACTCATAGTTAATAGTATTAAGAGGAAGAGAATCTTCTACCTCATAGATAGTATTTAAATCTCTAATAGAAGCATGAGGTATTAAAAGTATCTCTTTTAATTTAGAAGTAATTATCTTTGTAATTAACTCTTTCAAGCTATCTAACTTAGAAAACTTTATATCCATCTTTTGGGGATGTATATTAATATCTATAAGTATTGGATCAACATCTATATTTAATATAATCATTGGGAACTTATCTTTAGGTATATAAGTATGATAACAATCTATTAAACATCTATTTAAATCAGGATTTTTTATTACCCTACCATTTACTAAAGTAGTAATAACATTTCTTGATGACTTAGCAATCTCAGGATAACCAATATACCCTGATATTACATAATCATCATTTTCTCCATTTACTTCTATCATTTTCTTAGTAACATCAATACCATAAACAGCATAAATAACTTTTAATAAATTACCATCTCCTGTTGTATTTAATAATTCTTTTTCATTATTAGTTAAAGAAAATCTAATAGATGGGTATGATAGAGCCATTTTATTAACATATTCTACTATTAAAGCAAGTTCTGTATAAAGATTTCTTATATATTTTAATCTTACTGGAGTATTATAAAATAAATCACTTACTTCAATAGTAGTACCACTACTTAAATCACTATTTTCAACACTTTCTACCCTTCCTCCATTTAATGTAATTCTACTACCTTCATCATCTTTAGTAGTATCAAGATGAATTAAAGAAACAGAAGCGATTGAAGGTAAAGCTTCCCCTCTAAACCCTAATGTTTCTATATTAAATAAATCATCTAAATCTTTTAACTTACTAGTAGCATGACGAGAAAAAGCTAAAAGAGCATCTTCTTTATTCATACCAATACCATTATCACTAACAATTATTTTCTTAGTACCAGAATCTATTAAATTTATTTTAATTTCACTACTTAAAGCATCAATAGAGTTCTCTACTAATTCTTTAACAACATTTAAAGGTCTCTCAACAACTTCTCCTGCTGCTATTTTATTAGCAAGTATTTCATCCATTACTTTTATTGTACCCATTAATCCACCTCACAAGATGTATCAGCAGTTAATCTCGTAAAACCTGAAATAGAATTAGAACAAGCACTACTACTATAAGAAGAGCATACTAAACAAGCCTCATAATCAATATCCATATTATAACCAGTATCACTATTTCTAGTAACAATTGCATAACTTTCTAAATTGCACGTTTTAGTAGAAGAGACAGGATCTTCTAAACTATCAATATATCCTTCACAAACTAACTTTTCAACATCAACAACCAAAGACTCCCCTTCACTAGGAATCATTCCTGTATGCTCTATTAAATAATTAGTAACCCCATCTTTAATATTTTCTTCAAAAGTACTATAAGTTGTTTGTCTAGCACTATTAAGATACTTTGATGCTGACATATAAGCAAGAGATAATAATATTCCTAAAATAACAATAACAACAAGTGTCTCCATAAGTGTAAAACCATTTCTATTTTTTTTCATTTTCATCCTCCTCATGCAAAACATTGTAAAGATTAAGGGCAACACTATCACTAACTACTTCCCCTAACTCACTAATACTTGCTTCCTTCATTTTTTTTATAGAACCAAACCTCTTAAGTAATTCTTTTCTTCTTACCTCACCAATTCCGGGAACTAAATCTAAATAACTAGCAAGAAGACCTTTACTTTTTATATTCCTATGATAACTAATAGCAAAACGATGTACTTCTTCTTGAATTTTAGATAAGTAAAGAAATAAATTACTATCACTTTTAATATTTAATATATTATAGTTACTATCTATAACTATATTAGTTCTATGATGAGAATCTTTTTTAAGACCTATTATAGGAATAGATAAATTTAAACTATCTAATATTTCTTTACAAACACTTACCTGTGTTTCTCCCCCATCCATAACAATTAAATCAGGCAATACTTCATTATCCATAATTGCTTTATAATATCTTCTATATAATACTTCTCTCATCGCTCCTAAATCATCTTTAATAGAAGTACTTATCTTATATTTACGATAATCTTTTTTTAAAGGTTCAAAATCTTGAAAAACAACCATCGCTCCTACATAATATGTACCAAATAAATGTGAATTATCAAAGCTTTCCATCCTTGAGATGTTATCTACTCCAAGAAGAGTTTTAAGTTCATTTAAAGCCTCTTGTTTTTTATTATCATCTTTCTTTAAAGTTTCTAATTCTTCATTCAAGACTACTTGAGAGTTTTCTTTAGCAAGATTTACTAATTTCTTTAATTCTCCTCTTTTCGGAATATGTACCTTAATATGTAAATATTCACTAAGTAACTCTGCATTTAAAGTATCAGGAATAAGTATTTCATGAGCAAGTATATTTTTATCATAAAACTTAATAATATACTCTTCCATATCATCAACAACATTATCAAGTGTTTGCAATGTCTCATGATGTCTTCCAAAAAGTATCCCTTCTCTAATAAAGAACACTGTTATTGATAAATAATTATCAACAGAAGTATAAGCAAAAATATCAAAGTTATAGTTCTTCTTTAAGTCTATATTTTGTTTAGTAAGAGTTATATCTATATCATTTAACATTTCTCTTAACTCTATAGCTTTTTCATAATTTAAACTATTACTAGCTTTTTCCATTTCTGATATAATTTTTTCTTTAATAAAACTACTATTTCCTTTAAGAAAACTAGTTATTTCATCTGTCATAGTTTTAATTGTATTAGGATCTATTTCTTTAACACAATATCCTAAACATTCATTTATATGATAATAAAGACATTCTTTCTTAGGTAATTTCTCACATTTACGTAAAGGATATAAACGATTAATCATATTAACAGTTTTTCTAGCTGAACCTACATTAGGATAAGGACCAAATAATTTATGTTCTTTTTTCTTTTTTTTAACATTTCTAACTACTTTAAGTCTTGGATATATCTCATTAGTTAATTCTATATAAGGATAGCTTTTATCATCTTTTAGTAGGATATTATATTTAGGATTATATTTTTTTATTAGATTTATCTCTAAGATAAGACTCTCTAACTCACTATCTGTAACTATATATTCAAAATCATCTATATCAGAAACTAACATAGCAGTCTTACCTGAGACATTACTTCTAAAATAGCTACTGACACGTTTCTTTAAGTTTTTAGCTTTACCCACATAAATAATATAGCCATTTTTATCTTTCATCTGATAACTACCAGGTAATTCTGGAACCAGTTTTAACTTTTCCTTAAAATCTTTCATAAAACCAACACCTAACTAAAAATAAGTTACTATTACATAACTTATTTTAGCTTACATCTTATTTTTTTACAAGTGGTTATTACCCATACATATCCTCCTCAGTTGCAACTTCATAAGGCGAAGTACTAGTACCATCCCCATTTACTACCATAATTCCAGGCGCAAGTGAAACAGCCGGCCGGACCCCGTAGTAGTTGACCACGCTGCTGTAGTCCAAGCTGACATAAGAGGACACGTTGAAGCCGCGCGCGTAGACGTTAGCGAAGTGGGAAGGCGAAAGCGACCACCAATTCTGCCCCGTATATAAATAGTAATTCCTATTTGTTGAGTAATTATTATCTGCTCCTGCTAAGATTATCTCATCTGCTGTTAATAATCCCACTGGATATTTTAAATCTCCATTTCCAATTTCTTCACTTACTGTAAATGAATCATTTTTTGATGTACATTCTAAACTTGGACTGGCACTCTCAAACCTTCCATATGCTCCAAAGTCAGACCAGTTATAATAATTTTCTCCTGTATCTTTACTTGCTAGTGGTCCTGTAACAATACTCCTATCATTACACCATACTGTATCTTCTAAATAATCTGTATACCCTTCATCTTCACTACCTTCTTTTGCTATATTTTCACTATACCAACTATCTATTACCGTTTTTATAGTTGAATCATTTGTATTTGTAAACATCTTTTCCTTAGCCTCTTCTATATTTGCTACATCACTTAAGGTTAGATAATATAAATACGAATCATAAAAACTACTTATATAATAAACACTACTACAAGTGTTACTCGTTGAAAAACACGTATAATGATACTTTGATGCTAATGTTTCGTAATCATTACTCCAGCTATTACTAATATACGTATCTTTTAATGTATAAGTTGAGCCATCCCATTCTACATCATTTCCATATATTATTTCTGAACCTATATTACTCATACTTCTATAAGTAGATACATACCTTGTCCCATACATATATCCTACATCAGCTGGTGATGTGTAATTTGAATTAAATGCACTGGTTGAAGATAACTGTGAATATGTTCCTGTATTATTACAGTTTCCATCAGTAGGAACTCCATCATAAATTAACTTTACTCCTCCAGTTGAAGTTGTCCTTACTATTAACCAACAATAATCTGCAAATAATACATGGTTATTATCTACATCTC
>CAZJKS010000087.1:0-5214 GCA_964546695.1 uncultured Muribaculaceae bacterium
CATAAAGATATGCTTCTTTAATTTTACAAAAATTACACATTTTTTTCACCAAAATGTCAATTTTTTTGAATAGAATAAATATCGAAAAGGAGGAATTATTATACTAGAAACATTTAAAAGAAAAGAAGAGAAGTATTTGCTCGATGAAGAGAAATATTATGAATTATTAAATATTATAAATAAATATTTAGAAAAAGATAAATACTTTGATAGTAGGATTAGGAATATATATTTTGATAATGATAATTTTGATTTGATTAGGAAATCTATAGATAAACCTATATATAAACAAAAGTTAAGATTAAGATGTTATGCTAATAATCAAAGTGTTGATACTGTTTATTTTGAAATTAAGAAAAAATTTAAAGGAATAACTAATAAAAGAAGAATTAAAGCATCAAAAAGTGGTATTGATGATTATTTATATCATGATATTAAACCTATGTGTGATATGCAAGTATTAAAAGAGATTGAATATATAATAAAACGTAATGAATTAAAACCAGTTTTATATTTAGCATATGATAGACAAAGTTATTATGCTAAAGATAATAAAAACTTTAGATTAACTTTTGATACTAATTTAAGATTTAGAGAAAGTAATTTAAATATAGAAAATGATGAAGATACAACAAACTATTTTAAAAGAAATATATATATTTTAGAGATAAAAACTTTAGATGCTATTCCTTTATGGTTTTCTAAAGCATTGACAACTTTAAAAATATATCCTGTATCATTTTCTAAATATGGAAAAATTTATGAGAATTATATAAGTAAGGAGACTGTAAAATGTTAGTAAGTATTTTTGATAGTAGTACAATGACTTTAAGTTCATTATTAATTTATATAATAACAAGTATATTATTAGGATTATTTATTTCCTTTATTAATATTAAAACAACTAGATGTTCAAGGAATTTTGCTATATCTCTTGCTGTATTACCATTAATAGTTAGTTCTCTAATAATAATGGTAAATGGTAATTTAGGGACTAGTGTAGCAGTTTTAGGAGCTTTTAGTCTTATTAGATATAGAAGTATTCCAGGTAATTCTAAAGAGATAACAACTGTTTTTTATGCAATGGCTGTAGGAGTTGCTATTGGAATGGGACAAATTCTTTTTTCTATAATTGTTACTATAGTTGTAGGTTTAGTTTTAGTTTGTTTAAATAAAGTTAAATTTGATAAAACATCTAGAAAATATTTAGTTGTTACTATACCTGAAGATTTAGATTATACAAACCTTTTTAAAGATTTATTTAGTAAATATTTAAATAGTTATGAATTAGAAAAGTCAAGAACAACTAATATGGGAAGTTTATTTGAATTAACCTATAATATTAGTTTAAAAAGTGATGTTAATGAAAAAGAGTTTATTGATGAGATTAGAGTACGTAATGGTAATTTAAAAATAATTTTAACTCATAATATTGAAGGTGATTTGTAATGAAGAAAAAAATCCTTTTAATACTAGTATTAGTTGTCTTAGGGGGAGTAGGAGCATATTTATATATAAATATGGATAAAGTAGCAGAAGCAGAGGGAGAAGTTTTAGAGTTAACTGAATCTGTAAAAATTACTAAAGCTGGGACTTATTATCTTTCTGGTAATATTGAAGATGGTTCTGTTACTGTAGATAGTAATGGAGAAGTAACATTAGTATTACAAGGAATTAATATTAATAATAGTAGTGGTCCTGCTATTTATATAGAAAATGCTAGTGATATAAATATCGTTCTTGATGAGGGGTATGAATCTACTTTAACAGATAATGGAACTAGTGAGAATGATGGTGTTATTTATTCTAAGGAAGATTTATATATTAGTGGTAGTGGTTCTTTAATAATTAATGCTAATAATCAAGATGGTATAGTTTCTAAAGATAATCTTACTATTTCATCTGGTAATATTACTATTAATTCAATAGACGATGGTATTCGTGGTAAAGATAGTGTAACAATAGATGGTGGAACATTTGTAATAAACTCTGGTGGTGATGGAATAAAATCTTCTAATGAAGAAGATGATTTGGGAAATATTATAATTAATGATGGGACTTTTACTATTGATGCTGATTTAGATGGTATTCAGGCTTTAGGTACTCTTACTATAAATGGAGGTAGTTTTGATATAACTACGGGAGATGGTTCTAGTCTTACTAGTAGTGATTCTTTATGGGGAGAGTTAAATGGTACTACAGAAAGTATTAAAGGTCTTAAAGCATCTAGTGATATTATAATTACATCAGGTAGTTTTACTTTAGATACAGAAGATGATGCAATTCATTCAAATGCTAGTATTACTATTAGTGGTGGTAGTTATACTATATCTTCTGGTGATGATGGTGTTCATGCTGATGATACGTTAACTATTAGCTCAGGTTCTTTTTCCATTACAGAGTCATATGAAGGATTAGAAGCTAGTAGTATTACTATAGATGGTGGAGAATTTAGTATTACATCATCAGATGATGGTATTAATGTTGCAGGAGGTGCTGATTCATCTAGTATGGATAGACCTGGTGCTAATAATTTTTCTAGTAATAGTGATTATGTTTTAACTATTAATGATGGTACTTTATATGTAGATGCATCTGGTGATGGTTTAGATTCTAATGGTAATATTTATATTAATGGTGGTACAATATATGTAGATGGTCCAACTAGTGGAGATGATACGGCCCTTGATTTTGATGGTAGTTGTGAAGTGAATGGTGGAGTCTTAGTTGCTGTAGGTTCATCTAATATGTTAGAAGTGCCAAGTTCTAGTTCAAGTCAAAATATTGCTGTTATTAGTTTATCCTCATCAATGAGTGGAGAAATAGAAATAGGAGATATATCTTATACCCCTTCTAAGAGTTATCAACTAATAATAGTATCTAGTTCTTCTTTAAAGACAAATACTTCTTATACCGTTAAGATAGATGGAAGTACTTATACTACTTTTACGCAATCTAGTACTGTTACAACTGTAGGTTCTAGTTCAAATGGTATGTTAGATAATAGAAATGGTAATAATTTTATGAGGTGATAGTTATGCAAAGAATTGCTGTAATTCCTTCGTATGAACCTGATGATAGAATGATTAATCTTTTAAAAGAATTACAAGATAGTTTTGATATTATTGTAGTTAATGATGGTAGTGGTAAAAAGTATCAAGATATATTTTTAGAAGCTAAAAGGTATGCTACTGTTTTGATGCATGAAAAAAATAAAGGGAAAGGACAAGCCTTAAAGACAGCTTATAAATATATTAAAGAAAATTATCAAAGTGCAGTTATTGTAAGTATGGATTGTGATGGTCAACATAGAGTAGTTGATGCTATAAAATTATGTGATTATGTAGAGAATAATAGTAATACTCTTATTTTAGGAAAAAGACTTAGAGATGAAAAAGTTCCCATAAGAAGTAGAATTGGTAATGAAATAACAAGATTTATTTATCGTCTTATAACAAAAATAGATGTTTATGATACACAAACAGGATTAAGAGCCTTTTCTAGTTCCTTATTAGATTTTCTATTAAGTGTAGAAGGAGATAGATTTGAATATGAGATGAATGTATTATTAGAATGTACAAGAAGAAATATTCCCATTAAAGAAATAGAAATATCTACAATATATATTAATAATAATTCTAATTCTCATTTCTCTACTATTAAAGATTCATATCTTGTATATAAACAAATACTAAAATTTTCTTGTTCATCATTAATAAGTTTCTTTATTGATTATATATTATATATAATCTTTGGGCTTGTTTTTAATGTTTTTACTGCTAATATTTTAGCAAGAATATTTAGTTCAACTTTCAACTATACAGTAAATAAGAATTTAGTTTTTAAAAGTAATAAGAATATTAAAATATCATTATTTCAATATTATGTACTTGCCTTTGTAATTTTACTTTTAAATACTTTAATATTATTTATATTAATTAATTATTTAGCTTTTAATAAATATATAGCAAAGATAGTAGTAGAAATAATTCTTTTTATACTAAGTTTCTCTATTCAAAAAAAGGTGATATTTAAAAATGAAAAATAGATATTTATTTGCTATTATTTATGGTATTATTATAACTTCTTTTACTATTTATGTAGTTTTAGATACTCTAGTAATAGAAAATGTAATAGAAGAAGTAGAAAATAGTTCTGATGATCTAGAAGACTTAGATGAAGATAGTATTGTAAGTAATGATAATTATTATAAAGATAATAATATAGAAATAACTATAACTACATATCGTGAGTATGATACAGATATTTATGTTGCAGATATTATTTTAAGTGATGCTAAGTATTTAAAGACAGCATTTGCTAATGATTCTTATGGCAAAAATATAACTGAAAAGACTTCTGTTATCGCTAGTTCTAATAATGCTATTTTAGCGATAAATGGGGACTATTATGGAGTTCAGGAACTAGGTTATGTTTTAAAAAATGGGGTTATTTATAGAAGCAGTAGTAAGAAAAACCAAGAAGATTTAGTTATTTATAATAATGGAGATTTTGATATTATTAATGAAAGTGAAGTATCTATTGATTCTTTAAGTAATGTTAGTAATTTATTATCTTTTGGGCCGGCATTAGTTTATAATAGTGATGTTGTTGTATCTTTAGATGATGAAGTTGATAAAGCAATGAGAAGCAATCCTAGAACTGCTATAGGTATTATTGATGATTTGCATTATGTGTTTATTGTTTCTGATGGTAGAACAGATGAAAGTGAAGGGTTAACCCTTTATGAACTTGCTAGTTTTATGCAAAGTATTGGTGTTGATATTGGCTATAATTTAGATGGAGGAGGATCATCTACTATGTATTTTAATGGAAATGTAATTAATAATCCCACTACTAATGGTAAAACTATTAAAGAAAGAAGTGTGAGTGATATTGTCTATATTGGGTACTAAGTATTTAAAAAAACAGACTATTGTTTATTTACTTATAGCCGTTTTCTGTTTGATTTTTAGTAAAATATATGCTCTTTATAGTCATGGAGTATCTTCTTTTTATATGACATATTTATGTTTAATTCCATTTGTTTTTGGAGCTCTTCCTTCTTTAATTAGTTTTCTTTTAAATAAAGAAATTAAGAGAATTAGTATAAACTTATATAATGCCTCTATTGCTACTTTTACTTTGTATAGTTTGTTAAGGGGAGTTTTAGAGATATATGGTACTACTAATAGATTAATAAATATATATTTA
>CAZJKS010000088.1:0-5211 GCA_964546695.1 uncultured Muribaculaceae bacterium
CTGCCTTACCACTTGGCTATGGGGCAATAAATAACAATTAAATTCTATCACAA
Source organism: uncultured Muribaculaceae bacterium (assembly GCA_964546695.1). Classification (GTDB taxonomy): domain Bacteria; phylum Bacillota_I; class Bacilli_A; order RF39; family UBA660; genus Onthousia. The sequence goes on from CAZJKS010000088.1 coordinate 54, forward strand.
AAAGGTTTTCTTGACAACTTGAAAAAAAGATATTTTTATGATATTATGAATATGTAAGGAAAACTTACATATAAATAAAAATGAGGAATACTTAGTTTTGCAGATGGGTATTTACCTCAAATATTTTTTGGTGAAACACCCTAATTACAAAGATGTAATAGGGTGTTCTTTCTATCTATAAATAATCAATAATATGATAATAATTAATAATATAACTATTAAAAAGTCTTTCTTACCCATAGACATTTCCCCTTTCTAACCCCTGAAATCAAGTAAGATAGAAAGAGGCAAAACACCCATTACTAAGCATTCCAACTATACAATATCATAAATGTATCTATAAAACAAGCGAACAAAAAAAAGTTTTATAGTTTTATTCTAAACTAACATTTTCATTTTACTTTTATCTAACTCTTCAATTAAATCCCATTTAGAAACTGCTTTTTTATTAACAGCCCAATTAAGCATATTGCAATAATTTGCCTGTTGCAAAACATCATAACTATAAAAATTTTCTCCTGCTATTACAATCATACCTAAATGAACAGAATCTTGATTATAAATATATTTTTTTAAATCTTTAAGCTCAAAATTAACCAATACCCTAACATCGCTTTTATAAACAAGACCACTACTGCCATAACTACTGCCCTTTTTAGATAAATCAGCGATAGGAAAAACAACATCGCCCAAATTTTCTTTTCTGCTAATACTATTTATATTAGACGCAAGCGCTCTAAATAATTCTTCTTCTTTATCATTATCAAAATAATCTATATAATCTACTTCTTCGTGTGGAGATGTTAAATCATACATTAATTTAATATTATCAATATCTAAATAATGATTATTACTTACCACAATATATCTTTTTTTATCAACTCTATTAAAATCATCAAGCAAAATCTCATCACAAAATAAAATCCCATCATATAAGATAAAATTTTGAGGTATACATAATTCACTTCTTAAATTTGTATATTTTATAATTCCTAACAAAATATCTTGATAATCATCTTTAAAAATCTTCTTAAAATTTTTTTTAAAATCTCATCAATTTTTTCCCTAATTTCTTTATCTTTAGTCATATTTTTTATTGTGATAACATCACTTATTAAAGACACACTAAAATCTTTATTTTCAATATCCTTAACATACTTTTCTATATTTTTTAATTTTCTACTCATAAAATATACCTTCCTATAAAATAAATGCAAAAACTACATATATTTTTGCATTGATTTCATCATTTGATTAATTTGTTTTTGATTAGGTTTTCTTCCCATCTGCATCATTAAAGCTTTAATCATTTCTTCATTAATAGGTGGATTTTTCTTCATATATCTTTTAGTAACATATCTTGCTATTAAAAAACCAATAATCGCTCCTATTACTAAGCCTATTAAAATCATTAATATATCATGTAACATAATAACACTCTCCTTACAACAATATATTACCTTAAAATAATTATTTAGACAAGAATTTTCTTACTATCTAAGAAGAAATAATCTTGATTTTTGAAGTCAACAGCAAAATAAGTATTATTAATACTATTTAACTCATCAAAGAAGAAACAGTCATAGTAATTAGTTTTAACTAACATATAGGCTCTTTTTACTACTAAAGTACTTATCTCATCATGAGCAGGGTTATTGTAGTAATGAGTCTCTCCTTTCTTACTATAAGGAATACTCTGATGATATTTAACAAACAAATATCTATCAGTCTTATCTTTATCTATTTTCTTAGTTAATTGCCTAAAAAGGCTATATCCATAGTTTAAATCATCTTTTTTTAAAGTATAAATCTGTTCAAAAATATTATATAGAATACTAGGTTTATCTATATATAGATTTTTAAATTCATCTTTAAGTTCAAAAATAAAAAACTCTCTCATTATAATCACCAAAATAACTATAACAAGAAAGTTTAGAAAAAATTGTCGAATTATTTAATTATCTCTTCTATTTTTAAAGCAATCTCATCAGCTGTAAAGTGAAACTTCTTATTTATATCATCATAAGACCCACTAGCACCAAAAGTATCTACTGTAAATAAATAATTATCATTGTAAGCGAAACTATACCATGAATAAGAAGATGATTTTTCAATAATAAATTTCTTTTTACCAACAGGAAGTAACTCTTCTTTATCTTCATCAGTTAATAAATTATATCTCTCAATACAAGGCATTGATACTATTCTAAAGTCATAACCTTTCTCAAATAAAGCACTTACAACATCAAAAGCAAGATCAACTTCTTCACCTGTCGCTATTATTATACCATCTAACTTTCTTTCTTCTTGTTTAATAACATATGCTCCTTTAACCACATTAGTAACAGAAGAAGTCTCTCTTATCTTAGTAGCATTACGCCCTAACACAATACAAGCAGGCCTATTTTCTTCAAAGATAGTCTTATAAGTTCCAATTACTTCATTAGAATCACTTGGTCTAAACACATCTAAATTAGGTGTCGCCCTAAGACTAACCAACTGTTCTACTGCTTGATGAGTAGGACCATCTTCTCCTACTGTTATCGAATCATGAGTAAAAATATAAGTAACAGGCAAATTCATAAGACAAGTTAGTCTTAAAGCAGGTTTTAAATAATCACTAAAAGCTAAATATGTAGAGACAAAAGGTCTATATCCCGATAAAGCAAGACCATTAGCAATAGATGCCATAGCAGCTTCTCTTACTCCAAAAAAGATATTTCTACCATTATAATCATCACTTGCAAAGTCTCCTTTATCATTCAAATATGTTAACGTTGAACTAGAAAGATCAGCAGCACCCCCAAAAATTAATTTACTAGAGTTAGCTAGAGAATTTAAAACCTTACTACTAGCTTTTCTTAAAGACTCTTTATCCTCTTCAGGATAAGCATAATCTAAATTAATTAATTCTATTTTCTTATCACTTGACATCAATGAGTCTAATAATTCTCTAATATTATCATCAAGATTTTCATATTTTTCATTAAAGTCATTTTCTAGATTACTACATCTATCATCTATAAGCTTTTGAAAATCTTGTAATGCTTCATTAGATACCGTAAATGGAATATCTCTAAGTCCTAATTCAGTTTTTATATTAGTAATATCTTCATCATCAAGAGGTTTTCCATGAACAATGTTTTTTCCAGCATTGCGAGAATATTTTCCTATTGTTGTCTTAACTTGAATTAAACTAGGTAAATCACTTGACTTAGCATTATTAATTGCTTTATCAATCTCTTTAATATCATCATTAACTGTACTAACATTAAAGCCCATTGCCTTAAATCTAGCTTCGATATCTTCAGTAAATGTCTTCTTAGTATCACTATCTAAACACACATGATTAGAATCATATAAAAGTATTAAATTATTAAGTTTAAGATTACCAGCAAGAGATAGTGCTTCATAACTAACCCCTTCCATTAAATCTCCATCACCACATAGACAGTATACTTTATAGTTAATTATATTATTTTTCTTATCGTTAATTAAAGCTTCACTATGTTTCTCTGCAATAGCCATACCTACTGCCATTGCTACCCCTTGCCCAAGTGGCCCAGTTGTCGCATCAACACCTGGTGTAAGTCCATATTCAGGATGACCTGGAGTAATAGAATCTATTTTTCTAAAATTCTTCAAATCATCAAGTTCAATATTAAATCCAGCCATACCAAGTGTTGCATAAAGTAAAGCTGATCCATGTCCTGCAGAGATAACAAACCTATCCCTATTAAAAAAGTTAGGATTATCTTTAGAAAATCTTAAATGATGAGCATAAACAGTATAGATAATAGAAGCAGCACCTAGAACAATACCGGGATGTCCACTCCTTGCTTCATGAATCATATCAATACCAAGTCCTCTTATTTGATTAACAATTCTCTCCTCATTAATATTGTCATCACTACTTTTTGTAAAAGCTAACATATTATCACCTCAACTAATACTATCATATCACATTTAAAAATTAAGTCAAAAAAGTTTCTAAAAACCAAAAATAGTTTTATAATATATAACTCTATTGATAATATTCAAATTCATCTTTATATATGGATAAATCATCTTTTCTCACATAAATATTAAAACTTATTTCAAGTTCTTTACTTGTAACTTCATATTGAAATGCATGTGTTTTGCAACCAAACATCCAACAATCATCATCGATTTCAGATACACTAACTATCCTAAAATCATAATTAGGGTAAGACTCTTCTATATATTCAATAACTTTCTCCCGTGATTTTTCTACTAATTGATTATTATATTGGATAATATAATAATTAATTCCTATAATTAAGCCAACTAAAGTCATAAAAACAAGTATATTAATAAAGCACAATCTACTCATTTTATAGTTATTATTTTTGTAGTTTTTATTATCTTTTTTTATAGTTTTGATAATTAAAATTATAATATTGATAAATATTAACATAGCTATATATATAGCAAAAAATAATATATTAATATAAAATAAAACTATATAAGCTAATTTGTCTATATATTCAACTGAATATTCTATATAAAATATTATTAATAAAATAATAATATCAATTAAAATATATCCTACTATTATTTTTATAGGAATATATTTTTTTAACTTAATATATCTAGCGACGTAATATATTAATAATAAAATAAAAAAATAGAAATAAATACTAAAAATCATGGTGAAACTCTTATTGATAAGTGAAGATAAAAGATAAAATGTTATTATTAATTGAAGTAGATTATAAAATATACTCTCTTTAAAAAACAATTCATAATTATAATGTTTAAGAACTTTAAAAAGTACGATAACACCTATTATTAATAATAAAAATAAAACCATATAATACATACTTTACCTCCAATAATTAAATGCAACAATATACTTATATATATAATAAACAGTACTATTATAGCATAAATATCAAATAAATGGAAAAATTTAATTAATGCATTTTGTACCTTTTTTGTAATTTATATTTTCATTTTTTACTTAAAAACGAACTTTACTTATATATAAAAACATGTTAGAATTTAGTTGTTATGCCGGTATAGTTTAGTGGTAAAACAGATCCTTGGTAAGGATCAGCGGTAAGTTCAATTCTTACTTCCGGCACCATTGGGAAATCTGTTCGAACTATTCGAACTTTTGATATAGGAATCAATC
>CAZJKS010000089.1:0-5210 GCA_964546695.1 uncultured Muribaculaceae bacterium
GAATGCTGCGCACGCCCTCCACGATGGTGTTAGCGCCTGAGTCGCACAACCCCGAGCATGTTGACATCGTGGTGACCGCCGACAGCGGACATACGGTAGAGCTACACGGCACGGTGGTGTGGTTTCAGGCCGCAAGGGAGTTGGAGTAAATGCGATGGGGGTAAAAAATTATTGACATTTGGAACTGCGAGGGCTTAATTTACACCTACCACGTGAAACATTGTGGTTTATTAGCCCTTGCCATCGACCTCCCACTATACGGGATGCGCCGAAGACAAGGGCTTTTTCTTTTTAGGAAAGGATAAACGATGGCGAACGTACTGAAATGCCCAGAATGCAGCAGCACGGAAGTCGAGGCGCTTGCCGCGCCGAAGAAAAAGCTCTCAATAACGAAGGGCTTAGTGGGCGGCGCACTGTTGGGACCACTCGGAGCCGTTGCCGGGGGCGCTGTGCTCGGAAAGAGTGGCAAGGCGACGCTGCATTGCAAGAAGTGCGGGGCGATCTGGGAGCAAAAGCTGAAATAAAAAAGCAACCCCGCCGGGTACCAGCCAACGGGGTCTGATGTCCACCATAGCGGTAAAGTCGGAAAGCCATGAAGGACGGTGATATTATGCCACATTTTCCATCAAAGCGCACTAGTGGCGCTGATCGCAGCCGCAAGCACGCCCTCCCAGGCCTTCCCGAGAAACTGCTTGGCGCGCCCCATCGTGGAGTTGTTCGCCACGAACTCAGCGCCCTCAAGGGTCACGCGCAAAGGCTCACTCCACTCGAGCAGGTCGCCGTTCATGTCACGGAAAGCCTTCGTGGAGCCGATATAGCCCGAATCAGCCAAGGAACTGATGACGGCGCAGAAATACACCGTATTGCAGCCTGCAAGCTCCTGAGCCTTTGCCCAGGAAGGCTCAACACCGCTTTTTAGGCAGCCGTAAGCATACGAAAGGATTTTGTACGCGATCACGCTGAAGTCATCAGGTGCCATGTCTCTCCGATCTTTAGGGGGTGTGTTCATTATGCCACGCAGAAAGAAGCGCAGGATATGGGGGTCTATCACTGAGGCAGGCCGCAGGAAGTACGTCATCAGATGGACGGAGAACACGCCTCAGGGCCGCAAGCGACTCACCCATACTTTCTACGGTACCGCACGCGAAGCTGAGCTGTGGCTTGCCAGGAAGCGCGTGGAATGCGCCGACAAGCACGACTCCCCCGCGCCCACGGTTCGCACGGCTTATGAGAAGTGGTTTCTGCCCAACCTTGAGCGGCGGCTTTCTGAAGGCAAAATCTCGCAGCATACCTTCGATCAGTACCGCAGAACGTGGCGGCACATAAGCGAACGATGGGGAAAGATTCCGGTTAACTGCGTGCGGCCTGCCGACATCCAGGAATGGCTCGATACGCTATCCAAGGGGGACGCACGGGAAGCCGTGGCGATCATGCGGAAGCTCTTTGATCTGTGCGTGAGCTTTGACGTGCTGGAAACTAACAAGCTGCGCGCTGTGAGCTTTGAGCTGCCCGCTGCGAGGGTGAAACGCTCAAAAGAGGTACTGACCCTCACCGAAGCTCAAACCCTAGCTGAAACGCTGCGAGGGGGGCTTTGTGAGCCTGCTTATCTCATCGCCGCCTTTGCGGGTGCTCGCACGGGCGAGGCTTTGGGGGTGTGCGTCGAAGACGTGGAAGCTGCGACCACTCACGGCCTGACCCTTGCGCTTGTGAGGATTACGAAGTCGATCAACTATCAAGGCGAGCCTGCACCGCTCAAAAACGCCCAGAGTGAGCGCGTGGCGATCATGCCGCCGCCGTATTCGGAGCGGCTGCTTGAGTTGGTAAAACTGCGAAGAAAAGAAGGCGCTCAGTGGCTTACCCACAAAGGCGACGGGATGCCGCTTGCGCGCGGTTCGTTTAGCCGCACGTGGAACCAGGAAGCGGGGGCGCTTGCCGTTCCATTTTCTAACTTGCGCAACTCATGGCGCACCTATGCGCAGTATGTTTGGCGGATTGATTACACTACCCTTGAGATACTGATGGGACACAAGCTCGAAGGGGTCACAGGGTCGCATTATTTGCGCCCCACCACCGAGAATTTGGTAGACATGTTCGCGAGGGATTTTGCTCGATTTAGGCAAAGTTAGGATATTTGGGAGAATAATCCCAGGTCAGAACGTACTTGATACTTTCACGCATTGTACAGGTATAAGGCTCATTAGGTCTAATAACTCTATGACCTGCACAGACAAAAACAAGAAGCACGCATAAGTCTATGAAAAATGAGCATTTGGGATAACGTTAGGATAAGAAAAAGCCCCGAGTTTCCCCGGGGCTTTCTTAGCTGTCTTGAAGCAACCGCAAGGCGTTAGGCCACTTAGCTTCGACCTCTTCGACGCTCGCTTTGATGCTCTCCAAAAGTGAGGCCTTTCACAAGGCCGAATAGATGCTATTCCGCGTCGAAGTTGACACGCTGCTGGTGCCTCCGAAGATGCTAATTTCGCTAATGCTTGCCGCATTGGAAGACACCACCTTCAGCACCTCGGTGTTGCTGCCACTGCTCACCAAAAGCAGGATCGAGCCGGTCATACCCAACAGGAACGAGGCCGCTAAAGCATCAGCGGGTTTCTCGCCTGTGGCAAACCCTACACCATCAGCACTGAGGCCGTGAGACAGCGCCCAGGTTGCAATCTTGGCTGACGTTGAATAGCGGTCAGACCCTGCAAGGCGCTCGACGTGATCCGAGCCAAAGAGTTCAATCAGGCCGTTTTCGACGCACTCGCAGATCGTATTCGTATCGCCCAGGATCACCACGTTTTCGCTCTCCAAGACCTCTACCCAGACATCCGGCGTGAGACCAGACTTACCGTTGATGAGTACGACCTTACTTCCTGTCTTAGCGGCAAAGGGGCCTATTGAGAGTCCATCGGGAAAGTTCTCGCCGGTGGTGACGATGGTGTACTCGGTATTCCATTTACCCCGACCTAAATCGTAGATCGCGCTCGCGGTCTCATAGCGGTTTGCGCCTTGCGCCGTGCTGTCCACCTCGCCATAGCTCGCAAGCGTCTCTCGCAAGCTCTCAGAGATGGCGCTTGTGTCACCGATGACGATGACATCCAGGGCATCCGTGGCGCTCTCCTTGAGCTGCGTGAGCACCTCTGCAGCCGAATCTGTGAGAGAGTCAGCAGCGGTGAGCAGGATGGGATAACCAAGCGCCCCTGCAAGACCAGAGGCTGCCAAAGAGTCCGGAAAGTGGTTATCCTCACCGTTTGCGATGATCACGCCTTCAAACGGAGTCGATGCAAGCTCGATCTCCTTAGCAACGATCATCGCCGCTGTTTCGTAGCGGTTAGAACCCGAGTATTCGTTGACATCCACGTTGATCTCCGGGGTAACGTTGCCGGATACAATATCGTCGAAGGGGAAGTTGGCACCGGGGCATGCGGTAGAGCCGACATCCGAGTGCTTCTGCACGGTCGAGATACCGTACTTGGCCAGAAGGTAGCTCACCAACTCCGCGCCCGCTGCTGCCTGCGTGCTGCTCATAGTCTCGCTCGCGAAATTACCCTCGAAACATATACCGATTGAGTCGGAATTTGAGCCTGATGCATGAGCGCCCACGTACTTCTCGGGACGCAAGCGGTAGATGTTGCCGTCCTTGCGCACCAGGAAGTGATAACCCGCACCAGACCACCCGTTTGCAAGGTGCCATGAGTGGATGGCTTCGGCGGTGCATGAGGTGGCCGCTGCGTGATGTAAGATCAGCCGATTCGTGGCCGATCGCACGGTCATCGACTTAAATGTTAGATTGGTCTCTATGATTGTGATGGCCACTTATTCCACCTCCCCCACGGGCTCGTCGTACTCAACCTCTGCGCCCTCTTCCTGGGCTGCGAGTTCAGCTGCAAGTTCTTCCTCGCTGATCATTTCCTCGAGTTCCAATGTGTCCATTACTCAGCCTCCTCGGCAATCTGAGCTTCCAGCTCATTGATCTTGTCTCGCCAACCTTGGCGCTGCGTCTTGACCTCGCTGTATTCGTCATCGCTCAAAGCGCCGTCGGCGTGCTTTAATGCCTGGTAGTCGGTTCCCGCTAAGAGCTGCTTTAGTGCGTTGATCTCAGCAAGGGCAGCTGCGACAGTTTCGTTCTCTTCCATTGGTTCTCCTTCCAACAAAAAACCCCTCGTTTGAGGGGTTCACTTACAGAATCAAGTTTGTTCAGGCCGGGAGGGGCAAGAAAAGTCTCTTGAATAGCGCATCCATTGAAAGCTTCGTGTGAAACGCTGCGAGGCCTATCAAAGACCCCCTCCAAGACTGATAGGAAGTGATGACTTCCTCTATTGCCATTTCGCCAGCTTTCACGAACAGGTGGAACTTCCTGAGCTTGCGGCGCTCCCTAGTGACTGATTGCCTACATGGGCGCATCACCACCTTTCCGCATTCGCCAAAGAATATGCGCTTCTTGAGAAAGCTAAAGCTCCGCGAGAGCTTTACTATCTGCGTTTTGCGCAGGTTGACCGAAATGCCCAGCTTCGCGCACCTATGCCGAATGAGAGAAAGACATACCCCTAGGTATTGCTTGTCAGGATGCAAAACGTAGGAATCATCCATATAGCGCCCGTATGCCTCCACGTTTAGCACCTCAGTGACGTAGTGGTCGATGGGGCTAGGCAAAGAAACGGCCTCTATTTGATTCGGCTCGCTTCCCAGCCCTAAGCCCTGCTCCCCTTGTACTTCCAGAAACTCAAGCGCGAGCCTTTTCGCACCGGGGTCTTGTATCGCCTTATCGAGCATGCTTCTCACTGCGTCATGGCTGATCGAAGCGAAATAGTCCTTAAAATCAATGAGCAGCACATAACCTTCCGTGCCATGTTTCGCATAGTGCTTTACCAGGTCGCGTTTGAGAGCATTCAAAGAGTACGCCACACCCTTGCCTTTGATGTTGGCGGCGTTTCGGTCAATGAGAGACGGCCTAAGCAAGGGAATGAGCACGTTTTGCGTCAGGGACTTTTGCGGCACCCTCTCCGAGAAATGCACGCTTGAGATATGGCGCTTCTTCCCTCTTTCCATGATGTCGAATTCATGGAAGCCCTTATGAACGCTTCGGCCTTCGAGTAGATCATGCCTTGTTCGGTTGATGTTAAGCAGCCAGTTGATCTGGTAGCGTTGAGTGGAAGCCTTCCAGCCAACGCCTCTTGCTGCTTCTTTCTGCGCCTTGTAGAGGGCATTGAGAT
>CAZJKS010000090.1:0-5181 GCA_964546695.1 uncultured Muribaculaceae bacterium
TTTGCATAAATAATTAAATTTTAATCATTACTAATTTAGGAGATGATTAAATGATTAATAATACTAATAATAAAGTGTTAATTAGTGGTGTTAATACTAGTGAGTTAAGTGTGTTGACTCAAGGGGAGATGATTGAATTATTTAAGAGAAAGGATAATGGTGATGAAGGGGCTAGAAATATTTTAGTTAATGGTAATTTGAAGTTAGTGTTGAGTATTTTAAGAAAGGTAAATGCAAAAGGAGAAAATTTGGATGATTTATTTCAAGTTGGATGTATTGGTCTTGTTAAGGCGATAGATAATTTTGATCTTTCACATGAGGTTAAGTTTTCTACTTATGCTGTACCGATGATTTTAGGGGAGATAAAAAGATATTTACGTGATAATAACAGTATTAGAGTGAGTCGTTCAACTAAGGATCTTGCTTATAAAAGTTTAAAGTTAAAAGAAGAATATTTTATGGAAAAAGGGGAAGAGATATCTATAGAAGAAATAGCTAGAAGATTAGGTGTAACTAATTATGATGTTATTTTTTCTTTGGAGTCTTTAAAAGATCCTATTTCTATGTTTGAACCTATATATAATGATGGTGGGGATACTATTTATATATATGATCAAATAGAAGATAAAAAAAAGACGGGTTCTGTTATGGAAGAAAAATTAGCGACAAGTGATGCTCTTTCTTTGTTAAGTAATAGAGAACAATTAATATTAAATGAACGTTATATTATTGGTAAAACACAAATGGAAATAGCTCAAGATTTAGATATTAGTCAAGCTCAGGTTTCAAGATTGGAGAAAAATGCTATTAAACAATTAAAGAAAACTTTAAGATAAGCATATTTTTTCTTTTTTATACATAATTTTAAGTAGTTAGGCTGTGGTATTATGAGACTTTCTGATTTGCAAAGTAAAGATATAGTAAATATTGTTGATGGTAGAAATATAGGGAATATAGTAGATGCTAAAATAGATGAGAAAAGTGGTTCTATTATTAGTTTGATTGTAGAATCTAGGGGAAAGTTTATGAGTTTTAGTAGGGAAGATGATAAAGAGATTAAGTGGCAAAATATTGAGAGAATTGGAGAGGATGTAATTTTAGTGAGATTGGGTAACTAATTATGAATAAAAAGAAAATTTATATTTTTTTAGGATTATTAGGTTTATCTTTTTTCTTAGCTTTATATTTTACTTTTGTTACTGGGAATGGTTTAGAGGAGGTTATTGTTAATTATGCTACGGTAGAAACGGAGAGAATTGCTAATGTTATTTTAAATGATGTTATAGATATGGATGATGATTTTTTTGATGAAGAGTTATTTGAAATATCTAGGGATAGTAATGGTAATATTGAACTTATTAATTATGATACTAAAGTAACTAATAAATTATTAAGAGAAATAAATAAAAAGGCTATGGAACGTTTAACTGCTATTGAAAAAGGGGATACTAGTGATTTAGAATTATCTGATTCTTTGAAGGGAGTGAGATTAACTTTTTTAGATGATGGTGTTGTTTGTGATATACCTTTAGGTTCGCTGTATCATAATGCTTTAATTGTCAATTTGACAGCAAGTATTCCTATTAGATTTTCTTTTATTGGTACTGTTTCAAGTCATATTGTAACTAATGTTACGGAGTATGGTTTTAATAATGCTTTAATAGAAGTGGGGGTTGAAGTTACTATTAAAGAAAAAATAACTATGCCTCATTCAACTGCAAGTATTCCTATTACTACAACGGTAAATCTTACAACGCAGATAATACAAGGTAGTGTCCCTCAATATTATAATGGTTCGTTTAGTAGTTTTTCAGAAGTTTTTGCAACGAATATTAAATAATGTGGTAGAATAATTGTAGGTGATGTTATGTATAATTTGTTAAATAATAAATATAAAGTAATAAAAGGTGAAGAAAATTTTGTTTATGAGGAAGTAAAGGGATTGTTTACGGATTATTTTCAAGATTATGATTATGTTTTGGGGGACTATTCTTATGGGAAAATAAGACTTAAGGGTTTTTATGAAAGTAATAATAAGAAAGCGAAAAGAGTAAATGATTTTAAATATTTTGATGATTATATTAGAGAATATTGTTCTTTTGGTGCTAAAATTTTTTTGTTGAAAAAAGAAGAATGATAAAAATATACAAAAAAGGGCTTTTTATTTCTTTTTTTTTGTGATAAAATGTTTTATAGGATAGTAAAGGGAGGAAAGCAAGGATGAATGAAAAGAAAAAAATGACTTTATCAATTATAGGTGAAGATGGTTCTATTGATGAAGTAGAAGTTGTTATTGCGTTTGAATTTAAAGATACAAAAAAAGAGTATGTTGTTTATACTAAGAATGAAAAAGATGAAAATGGTAATGTAACTGTATATGTTTCAATGGTTGATAGAAGTGGTGAGACACCAAAGTTATATGGTATTGATGATGAAGAAGAGTGGAATAGAGTAAAAGATGTATTGAGAAAATTATCAAAAAAAGACTAATAGATAGTTAATTTTTGTTGGAGGCGAATGACATGAGTGAAAAGTTACATAATGATGAATTTGAAGTTGTACGGGTTGATGGGAATGCTTTAACTGGCGATTCTAATAAAATAAAGTTAAAACTTGTTTCTTATGCTGCAATTTTGGAAGTACAAGAAGCTTATATTGCAGAAGAAATCGAACGAATGGAAGCACAGGAAAATAAGCTTGAGGCTGCTGCTACTAATGAAGATTTAACTGCTTCAGAAAAACAACAGGTAGATGAAGTATTGGCTGACTTGCAAGAAAAAATAGATGTTTTATATAGTGTCTATGATGAATTTTCTGAAAGTCATAAAAGGTTTGTTGAAGATAGTAAGAAGGGTTTAAAACTTCATGACGATAATTTGGAAGAAATGAAAAAAAGAGGCCACGATTTGGAACCTGTTGATATAAGTTCTTTTACTAAAGCTCAGGAAGTTTTAGAAGATGCTAAAGAAGATGATTTATTCTCTAATATAGATAATGAAGCAATCAAAAAAGAAGTGGAAAGAGTAATGAGTGAAAAAGAAGATGAAGTTGGTTCTTATGATGTAACATCTGATAATTTTGAGAATGTTGTTTCTACTGTTGCTAGTGAAGTTGAAGAAAACTTAAAGGAAGAGGATGCTGTTACTAAAGAAGATGTAAGTAATTTGGTGGATTCTCAGAGTTCTTTAAGTGATGAGGAGACTATAGCAGATACTTTAGGTGCTACTAAGATGGAACCTGATTTAACAAAAGATAGTGTTGGAGATTTCTTAAATAGTTTTGATAGTAAAAAGGAAGAGGAGACTACTATATTTGGTTCTAGTGGTAGTATTTTTGATGATACTAGGGCAACAACGAGTGTTGGAAATACTGATGATAAATCAAAGGATGAAGTGCCAAATATTGATGATTTCCTTAGAAGTTTTGCTGTTGGGTCTAATCCTACTAAAGATGAGAAAAAGGATAAAGATGATCTTTCTTTAGGAAATGGTAGTAGTAAGACGATATCTTTCGCTGGTGATAATGATTTTACTAAATATGTAGCAGAGCTTGGAAAGAAATTTGAGGCTGAACAAAAAGAAGTCGATGAATTAGAAACTAGTGTTAGAGGACTTAAGAGTACTGTTGAATCTAAAAAGAAAAAATTAAGTGAAGCTGAGGAAAGAAGTAAAAAACAAACTGCAGATATGGCTCTTATGCGTTCTCAACTTGATGAAGTTAAACGTATTAGTGAAGAAAGAAAAGCTTTATTTGAAAAAAAGCAGGCTCTTCAAGGAGAAGTGGCTAGTCTTAGTGGCGAAATAGCTAATTATGATACTGAAACAAAAAAATATGAGGATAAGGCTGCTTCAGATTTAGCAACATATCAAGATATGAAAGAAGAACTTAAGAAATATTTAAGTGGGGATTTTGAAAGTTCCACTTCATATACTACAGAAGGACGTACAAAATAGTATGTTCTTTTTTTTCTTTCTTTTCATATAATTTAATATGAAAAATATTCTTTTTTATTTTTATAAAATTTTACCAGAAAAAATAATTAAACAAGATAATTATTATTGTTTTTATTTTGGCGATTATAAATATTTTTTCTATTTAGTAGATAAACCTTTGAACTATATTAATGAACTTGTTAGTTTTTTGAAAATTGTTAATAATAATTTTATGATGATTATTTTTAATGTCAATAATGAGCCAGTGAGTAATTTTAATAATAAATATTATATTCTTTTAAAGATGAATAAGGATAAACTATTTTCATTAGATGATATATATAATCCTTGTTATTGTCCTAATGAAGCTTATAATTTTATATTATTAAATCATAGTGATTGGTATAAACTTTTTTGTAGTAAAATTGATTATTTTGAATATCAAAAAGATTATATTAAAATGAAATATAAAACATTATATAATACTATTGAATATTTTATTGGTTTAGGGGAGAATGCTATTAGTTATTTTAATGCTGTTAATAGCTATATTGCTAAAGATTTTAATGATAGGTTGGTAGTGTCTAGAAGAAGGGTTAATCTTAAGGATTTTAGCTTTTATAACCCTTTAAACATAGTTATTGATAATAAAGCAAGGGATAGTGCTGAGTATCTTAAATATCTTTTTATAAATGATAGTTATACATATGAATTTGTAGATGAGTTTTTATCTAATCTAAATTATAGTACTTATCAATATAGTTTATTAATGGCAAGACTTTTATTTCCTAATTATTATTTTGATGTTTATGAAAAGATTGTAAATGGGATAGTTAAAGAAAAGGAGATTATTAAAATAATAGTTAGGGTTGATGAATATGAAAAGTTTTTAAAATATATTTATAATTTTATTAAGAAAAAAAAGCCTATCTTAAATATAGACTGGTTAGATTAGGAAATATTTCTTACTTCTTTTACTTCAGGTACTTCATTCATAATCATTTGTTCAATTCCATCTTTTAAAGTAAAATCTAGGAAAGCACATTCAGCACATGCTCCTCCTAGTTTGACGTAAACTATTCCATCTTCAAATTTAATATATTCTAAAGCTCCACCATCACTAATTAAGAAGGGCTTTAATTCTTCTATTATGTTAATAATTTTCTTTTCTGTATCACTCATATATTTGTTCCTTTCTCATATTATTATAAGGACAATCTCTTGTTTTGTAAAGGTTGTAAGAGGAGGC
>CAZJKS010000091.1:0-5064 GCA_964546695.1 uncultured Muribaculaceae bacterium
GTTCACCTTCTAAATTAATTATATCAAAAATCTAGGTTTAGTCAACTCTTAAATTTGAATTTCTCCATCAGTTCAAAAAGTTTTTAATACCAATAACGCAAGTATGAGAACCCGAAAATACCTTGATAGTAATTATGGGGATTTTTATGTAACATTTTAATGACAATTATATTTAAAATAATACTACCAACATAAAGAATAATAAAGATAAATAAGCCCGTTAAATCAAGAATTAGTTTATGTTTTAAAAAATTAGGATAAACATATTAAATTATAATGAGCTTGATTATAGAAGATATTTTGTAAATAGTAAAACATTGTATAACTACCGGTTATATAATTATCATAAGGATTTTTAGCATCTCGAAATCCTTGCACAACTAAATACCCTTCATTTAAACTCTTATTCATAACTTTTAAGAAGTTTTGGTGCACTACATAATAAAATCATTACGACATTATAAATTATGATCATTTTACTTCATCCTTTTGATAATCTCTTCTTTAGTTAAGCCATAGCTTTCTAATTCTCCTATTAATTTTTTCATCTCTTTAAATAATTCCTCTATTTTTTTATCTCGAGCCTGAGCAATATTATCCCCAATAAATGTACCCTTGGTTGACCTAGAAACAATAAGATTATTCTCTTCTAAAATATCATAAGCTTTCTTAACAGTATTAGGGTTAATTCCTAAATCATAAGCCAAAGACCGAACACTAGGAATTTGCATTCCCGGTGAAAGGAGACCAAGAGTTATGAGTTTTTCCACCTCTTTTACTATTTGTTCATAAATAGGTTCCCTCTTGGTATAATCAATATTAATATTCATAGTATTCTCCAGTATTAACCATTTGATGATATTCGGCAAGTAAGCTTTGATATTCTTCACTACTAACTAAAGCTTCTTTATATTTAGCAAACTCTTCTTGGAACGATTCAACATCAAGGGCTATTTGATAATCTTTTATATCGTAAACATATATAAACATTACTTCTTTGTTGATAGCTATTTCATTGTCATTTTTAAGATAGTCTAAAAATTGTCTTTTAAAACTATTAAGAACATAACTAAATACATAATAATCTTCATCTGTCAAAATATCATCATATCCCCACGTATAATAATAGGTGTTAGTACTATCTTTTTCTTTAAACTTGATAAATAAATCATTTTGATAAGTTAATATACTTGTATATAACTCTTCCGATAATTTAACGGGAATAAATATACTTTCATATGTATGGTTATCATAATAGTATATATATAAGAGATCCTTATCATCTAAAGTGTTTAAATCAAAATCAGTTATATTTGTTATACTATCTTCAATAGTAGTAATTAACTCACTGGTAACCGGGATTAAAGAGTGGTTATACTCAATATATATGGTATCTTTAAAGTTAAAGTTGCTAATTTTCTCTTCATTGTTTTTAACTAATTCTGCCATTAAAATTTCATTTAAACTAGGATTGACATCACCAACTACGGTATAAGTCTTATTCTTTTCTTGGAAAGTAAAGTTATATGAATAGCCACCATCTTCGGTATTTTCCCCAATCAAAGACTTAACTATGGTATTAATTAAATCATCATCAGTAATTTTTACTCCCTCAAAAATAATACTATCCACTTCTTTTATTACTTTAACATCGCCAACAAACACTTCAAAGTTTAAATAATAACCTAAAGTAAAGATACCAAAAATAAGCAAACTATAGATAGTAGATTTCCAGAACTTATATATTTCTCTTCGGGTAATAAGATCATAGACTAATGAATAAATGATTATAGCTACAACTGCTATTAACCAGCCTATGGAGCCGGAATAGCTAATTATTAAATAAGTAACTAAACAAACCGGTAAGAAAGTGAAGGCTTTAAGCAAGAAGTGTGCAAAGGTGCTTTTAAAACTAGTCTCGTTATTCTCCATCTTGCGATGTTTGAAAATAAAGTAAGCTATTACGGTATAAATAATACTTAAAACTAGCATTTTCATAAGACTAACTGCATCATATAATTCATGTGTAGTAGCATATAAACCTTGGGTAGCAGCATGATAAGGGGCAAGGAAGTGATAGTTAAAATAATCACCGTAATATAGTTCATATTCATTTTGGGCTAAGTGTTCTTCACATTCGCTATCATTATAGCAATAATAAACCTCAGGCTTACAATCTTCATTGTCGCAGTAGATATAATTCGTATCGGAATAATAATCACGAGTTACATAATTAACTCCACATAGGAACGGAACTACACTAACAATAACTAGTAAAACGACCAGACTAGTAATGAAATTCCCGGCAATAACTATAGCAAGATTGCTCACTACAAACATGAAAATGTAAGATATTAACCAGATCACAAAATAGTCCCACAAAAGAGCCAAAGGAATGGTAAGACTTGAGAAGGCTAGACTAAAGAAACCAAATATTAAAGTATTTAGTAAGACAAATACCAAAATAATAATGATACCTCCTAAAGTATTGGTTATAAATATACTTTTGCGACTAAGAGGTTTGGACATTACAAAATCAACACTTTTTTTCTTAAAGATAAAACCAAATAAAGTCATAGATAAAGCAACAGGAATGAAAAACAAACCTAAATACGCAAAGATACTTATCATATTTAAAGTTAGGATCATATCACTATTTACGGTTAAAATAATTATTAAGAAAACAATATTAATGATAGGAATAATTCCCAAGAAGAAGGCTAATAAGCCTTTGGACTTCCGGATATTTTCTTTGAAATAATTGATATTAAATAATTTCTTTAAATTCATAACCTAACGCCTCCATTTGATATATAAATACTTCTTCTAAGGTAAGAGGTAAATAGTCTAAAATTACCGGTTTTAAACTCTCTAAATATTTTCTACTATCTTGTCCTTCTTCATCAATAATTAAAGTTGCTATACTTCCTACTTTTTTATAAGAAAGAACTTTTAGTTTCCTGAATGTTTTCTTATCAAAGTCTTCTTTTAAAGATATTTGGACTTTAAACATGTTAGTTTTTAAGGTATCAATATCACTTTCAAATAAAATGCTACCTTTATATAATAAACCTAGATTATCACATATATCTTCTAGTTCTCTTAAATTATGCGAAGTCATTATAATCGTTGTATTATTCTTCGACATGGCATCCGCGAGTAACTTTTTAAAATACTTTCTAACTACCGGATCTAAACCATCAAAAGTTTCATCTAAAAATATATATTTAGCATTAGTAGCTAAAGCACATATAAGGGCACATTGTCTTTTCATTCCCTTAGAGAAACTACTTATTTTAGCATTGATGTTTAGTTTTAAGGACTCAGCAGTATTAATAACATAATTTATGTCAAACTTGTGATATAAAGATTTATAATACTCTGCCATATCTAAAAGACTATACCCGGAGTAAAAGTATAAGTCATCAGGTACAAACACCATTTCTTGTTTTTTGTTTTCGTTGTCATAGGCATTTTCTCCGTCAATTAGAATTACACCCTCATCAGGAATGTAAATACTATTGATTAAACGGAGTAAAGTTGACTTACCTGCTCCATTAGCTCCTACTAAACCATAAATGGCATTGTCTTTTATAGTACAGTTTAAGTTTTCTAAAACATAATCTTGCTTCGTAAAGCTTTTGGATAAATGTTTAATCTCAATCATATTTTTCCTCCTTGATTGTATTATATGTACTAATACAGTTATAATATATCACTTAATATGGTTTTAAGCAAGAAAAAAAATGCAAAGATTTTACCACTTTACATTTTAAATTCCTGAAAACTCAAATGGTTCAGATGTTGTTCCGTTACCAGTTACCATAACATCATCTCGGATATTTATTACCGGGCGGACACCAGTCGTGTTGCTCACACTGCTGTTGTAGAAGGTGCCAGATGAATACACGCTGAGCACGAAAACACGACTATACGCATAAGACGGGGACATTGTCCAAAAACCTGTTGATGCTCCCGTATATAAGTAATAACCTCGATTACTTGTGTTATATACTCCTCCTGCCATTGCTACTTCATCGGCTGTGATTAATCCTACCTTTGTTTTATATAAATCTCTCTCATCACACTCTAATGATGGTTCCTTATTTGTATTTAATCTTACATATGCTGCATAGTATAATGTACTAGTTGGTTCAGCTACCCATGTTGTACTAGTATTTCGATCATTACAAAATCCTGCCTCACTGGTTATGTAACTATCATAACCAGATATACCATTACTTCCACTATACCAATTTTCTAGTGTCGTCTTAATCGTACTATCAGATATGGTAGATGAACTGTCAGGCCTTTGTGAGCCTACTGTATACGTATATCCTACATAGTAACTTCCACTAGCCGAACTATTGAAATAACCTGTACCTATTTGCCCTGTATCCGTAGGTGAGCTTCCTTGGTAGATTAACCGTATACTTCCATCTTCATTTATTCTTATTATTCGCCAATAATATCCAGCAAATAATACATAATTGTCTTCTACATCACCACGAAAATAATAGATTGTACCACCACTACTTGTTGTCTCTGCATAAAGTCCTACGGTTTGTTCATCACAACCATCTGTACAACTTGTTTTGCTAAAGTCCGGTGTCCCCACTCCCAGTGAAACCTTAGATATAATATACTCTTTTCCAATTCCTGCTTCTTCTACTTCCTCAAAATACAAGTAACACTTTGAGCCAGTTTGCAAGCCAGCAATGGTATGATGTCCATCTATTGTTTCTAATACAGCATTCTCATCCTTACTATCACCATCTACTGTACAATAACTTTCACTAGTATTAATAACATAACTACTTGCATCAGGCATAGTATCCACTTCTTCATAGTCGTCATCATCAGCATCTTTTTGATACATAGCTATTACCTTAAAATCATAAGGAACATAGTTTATCACTCCATCTACTAAGTCTACTTTAGCAACACTCTTGTAGCTTGCCCGACTAAACGTTATAACTACCGCTGTAATTATCGCTACTACCACTACTCCTATGATAATGTTTCTTTTTAGATTACTTCTTTTTAATACCTCGAAATTCATAA
>CAZJKS010000092.1:0-5046 GCA_964546695.1 uncultured Muribaculaceae bacterium
AATAAGTGATACTAATTTAAATGTAACATCAACTATAACAAACTCTGCTTTTGAAGTTAAGATAAGAAAAGTAGATAGTACTAATAATTCTGCAGTTGCAGGTGCTGTTTTAAGTATTAAAGATAGTGATAATAATGAAGTAACTAGAATAACTACACAAACAGGCTATACTACCTTAGATTCTTCATTATTTAAAGAGGGAACATATACAGTAGAAGAGATAAGTGCACCAAGTGGTTATATCTTAAGTAATGAAAAGCAAGAATTTACGCTTAGCAAAGAAAAACCTACTGTTCAAATAGACTTTGAAAATACAAAGAATGAAACTATAATTAAAAAAGTTGATTCCTCTGGAAATACTATAAGTGGAGCCACCCTAGCTCTTTATAAAGAAGGTAGCGATACTCCTTTATATACATGGGTAAGTCCTGAAGATGGTTATTCTATCTATGGTCTAGAAAAAGGACAATATAAAGTTGTTGAACTATCTGCACCAGATGGTTATACTCTAAGTACAGATAGCATCTCTTTTACTATTAACACTAATCAAGAAGAAGTTCAAACTATAGAATTTGTTAATACTAAAAATAAAATCACTATTACTAAGATAGATAGTAGTAGTAAAACTCAATTAGCTGGTGCCAAACTTAAAATTGTTAATGAAGATGGAACTTATGAAAAAATTTTTGATACTACTGATGAAGCATATGTCATAGAAGGACTTCCTAGTGATACTTACTATGTAAGTGAATTATCTGCCCCAAATGGTTATGTTAAATCAGATGAAATAGTTGAATTTGAAGTAGATGAAAACACTAGTGAATTAACAGTTACTTTTGAAAATACAAAAAATGAAATAAACTTAGGCAAGGTAGATGAGTCTGGCAATTATATAAGTGGTGCTACTCTTACTCTTAAAAGTGAAGATGGAAGTTTTGAAAAAACTTTTGAAACTACTAATAGTTTATATCCTATTAAAGGCTTAGAAAATGGTACTTACTACTTAGAAGAAGTAACTGCTCCTGATGGATATGTCAAAAATACTGATAAAGTTGAAATAAAAGTTACTAATAATACGACTACTGAAACTTATACTATAATCAACAAAAAAAGTGAAGTTACTATTAATAAGATAGATAGTGATACAAAAACTGGTATTACTGGAGCTATATTAAAGTTATATACTAGTGATGGTATTTATATTAGAGATATAAATTTAACTAATAGTAGTACTATAACAATAGAAGGTCTAAATGAAGGTGAATATTATTTAGAAGAAGTAGAAGCACCAACTGGTTATATTATAAATACTGATAAATTCTCCTTTACTATTGATAGTGATAATATTACTATTGACATAGATATTCCTAATACTAAGAATAAAACTCTTATTGAAAAAAGAGATAAAGAAACTGATGATTTAATTGCAGGAGCTAGTTTACAACTTATTAGAGTTAGCGATAATAAAGTAATTGATGAATGGGAAAGTGATAGTAAGCCTCATGAAGTTTATGGCTTAGCTGCTGGAGAATATAAAGTAGTAGAAGTATCATCACCTAGTGGTTATACTCTAAATACTACAGGTATATCTTTTAATATAGAAACTAATCAAACAGAAGAAAAAACTGTTGTTTTATATAATTCTAAGAATTTAGTTGAAATAATCAAAAAAGATGAAAACGGAGACATTCTTAGTGGTGCTACTCTTAAAGTAGCATCTACTGATGGTAGTTATGAAAATACTTTTACGACTACAGATGAACCTGAAATTTTAGAAGGACTTTCTAATGGTACCTATTATGTAACTGAAATATCCGCTCCAAATGGATATGTTAAGTCAAGTGAAGTAATAGAGTTTACCATTAATGAAAATACAACTGGTATGACTATTACCATGTATAATGAAGAAAATGAAATTAATTTATGTAAAGTAGATAGTGATACTGGAACTTGTATAGCAGGAGCTAGCTTAAAACTTACTGATTCAAATGGAGATGAAATAGACTCCTTTGATACAACTGATAATTATTATACTATTAGAGGTTTAAAAATTGGCACATATTACCTAGAAGAAGTAACTGCCCCTGATGGATATGTCAAAAATACTGATAAAGTTACTATAGAAGTTACTAGTGATACTGTAAGTGATACTTATACCATTGCTAATACTAAGACTAAAGTAACTATTCATAAAATAGATAGTGATACTAAAGAAGAAATATTAGGCTCTTTCTTAGAGTTATATAGTAGTGATGGTACTTTTATAAGAGAAATAGATTTAACTAATAGCAGCAGTATTACTATAGAAGGACTTAGTATTGGTTCATATTATTTAAAAGAAACAAAAGCCCCAAATGGTTATTATCTTAGAACTGATAATTATGATTTTGAAGTAGATTCTTCTTCTACTGTTGTAAACTATTCTAATACTAAAAATAAAGTAATTATTACCAAAAAAGATGCTAATAGCCAAGAACCCCTAACAGGAGCCACCTTAGAATTATATAGTAGTGATGGTACTTATATAAGAGAAATAGATTTAACTAATAGTAGCACTACTACCTTAGAAGGACTTAGTGCCGGTTCATATTATTTAAAAGAAACAAAAGCCCCTAATGGTTATTATCTAAATCCTGATAATGTAGAATTTACTATTACTGGTTCAGAAACAAGTGCTATAGAAGTTTCCTTTTATAATACTAATAACCAAATAACAATATTAAAACTAGATAAAGATGAAAATATTTTAAGTGGTGCTACTTTATTAATAACTAACACATTAGGAGAAGAAGTACAAAGAATTACTACTACTGATCAAGCTATTACTATCGATAAACTAGAAACAGGAACATATTATTTAAGCGAAATATCCGCTCCAAATGGATATGTTAAGTCAAGTGAAGTAATAGAGTTTACCATTAATGAAAATACAACTGGTATGACTATTACCATGTATAATGAAGAAAATGAAATTAATTTATGTAAAGTAGATAGTGATACTGGAACTTGTATAGCAGGAGCTAGCTTAAAACTTACTGATTCAAATGGAGATGAAATAGACTCCTTTGATACAACTGATAATTATTATACTATTAGAGGTTTAAAAATTGGCACATATTACCTAGAAGAAGTAACTGCCCCTGATGGATATGTCAAAAATACTGATAAAGTTACTATAGAAGTTACTAGTGATACTGTAAGTGCTACTTATACTATTGCAAATAGCAAAAATAAAGTAATTATTAATAAACTAGATAGTGATGGCACTCCTCTTATTGGTTCTACTCTTTGCATACTAAATAGTAATTATTTTATCGTAGAAACTCTTAACTTAACTACTACTAGTAGTATCACATTAGAAGGACTTCCTAATGGTACTTACTATGTAGGTGAATTAAGTGCCCCTGATGGATATATAATTAATGAAGAAGTTCAAAAATTTGAACTAGATGGTACTACTGGCATTATAACTATAAATTTTGTTAATAATAAAAATGAAACAGTAATTGAAAAAAGAGATTCTTCTAGTAATGACCTTATAACAGGTGCTGTTTTAAGAGTTAGCAAAACAGATGGAATAAACTCTATTACTATTGGAGAATATACTAGTAGTGAAGATGGTATTCATTTATATGGTCTAACATCAGGTATCTATGAAATAGAAGAAATATATGCTCCTGATGGTTATAGTCTTAGTAGTAGTACAGTTAGTTTTGAAGTTAAAGATAATCAAAGTACAACTCAAGTAGTAACATTTTATAATACAACTAATCAAGTTATTATTAGAAAAATAGATAGCGAAACAGGTAATTTAATAGATGGAGTAGAATTAGAAATACTTGATAGTAATTATGATGTTTTAGATACTGTTACTACAAATTCTAATACTCCTATATCTTTAGATGGTCTATCTAATGGTTCATACTGCATAAGAGAAGTAACTCCAAAAGATGGATATACTATAAATAGTGAACTTTCATGTTTTACTATTGATGATAATACCTCTAATATAGATGTTACCCTTACTAATACTAAGAATAAGATATACTTAGGTAAAATAGATTCCACTACAAATCAATATATCGCTGGTGCTAAATTAGTTCTTTCTAATGATAAAGGAGATGAAATAACTAGCTTTATTAGTAGTGAATCTTTATATGAAATAGAAGGCTTAGAGTATGGTACTTATTACTTAGAAGAAGTAGAAGCACCTGATGGTTATATAAGAAACACTTCTAAAGTAGTTATTAAAGTAGATAGTACTACTAGTACTGCTACTTATACTATAGAAAATGAACATAGTGGCTTAACTATAAATAAAATAGATAGTGATACAAAATTAGGTATTACTGGAGCAGAATTAGAATTACTTGATAGTAATAAAGAATATCTAATGACTATAGATTTAACTAATAGTAGTAGTATTACTTTAGATAATTTAAAAGAAGGAGAATACTACCTAAAAGAAGTAGAAGCTCCAGCTGGTTATATTTTAAATGAAGAAGAGATATATTTTAAAATAGATAGTTCTAATCCAAATGCTACTATAACTATATCTAATGATAAGAATGAAACTATTATTGAAAAAAGAGATTCTTCTAATAATCTTTTAAGTGGTGCTTATCTAAGACTTATTAGAGTAAGTGATAATACTATTATAGATGAATGGACAACTACTGATGTAGGACATAGTGTTTATGGACTTATAGAAGGTGAATATAAGATAATTGAAGTAACTAATCCTAATGGTTATATCTTAAATGAAGAAGAAGAAACATTCACTATAAAAAAGAATCAAGAAGAAGTTCAAACGATTGTATATAAAAATTATCCTAACGAGATATATATAAAGAAAGTAGATAGTAAAACAGGAGATTATATAAGTGGTGCTGAATTAAAAGTAACAAATAGTGCTGGAGAGACTATCACTAATATTACAACAAATAACAATGCTTATAAATTAGAGAACTTAGTACCTGGTACTTACTATGTAGAAGAATTAAAAACACCAGATGGTTATGTACCTCTAAATAATAAACAAAGCTT
>CAZJKS010000093.1:0-4719 GCA_964546695.1 uncultured Muribaculaceae bacterium
TGGCTGGGGTGGCTGGATTTGAACCCAATCACATTATCTAACCCATTGTTTTGATATATGGTGATTTTTTTAAATTGCTGTATCACCCTGCTGTTTCAGTGGTATAGCATCTGATTTTAAAAAGCAAGCAAAATTTTACTGACATTTTATTTTTGCTAAACGAGTGGAGTTTTTGTTATAATAGTATCATTACAAGTTGTAATGATAAATAATTGCGTGGTAGATGGGACAGAGATTTCCTCATCTACTGAAATCTCACCGGTTTATAAACCATGGAAGAATGTTTGATGACTACTTCCTACACATTGGGGCAGATGAGATCGGGATTTCCTCATCTGCTGAAATCCCACCGGTTTATAAACCATGGAAGAATGTTTGATGACTACTTCCTACACATTGGGGCAGATGAGACCGGGATTTCCTCATCTACTGAAATCCCCCCCGCTCATAAGTTAAGGAAGAATGTTTGATGACTACTTCCTGCTATTTATGAGCAGATATTATTGAAATTGGATAACACCATTGGCGCAAAAACAAGGTGTAAGATCTTTCGTATCATTTTTTAATAATTTAAAATTTAAGGAGAATATTATGAAAAGTATTTTTAAAAACAGAATAACCCAAGAAACAGAAAAAACAATGAGAAAATTGAGAAGCACATACATTGATATGAATGCTAACAAAAAGCATTTACCTAATACTCCTTATGGATTATTTGCTATAACAATTCAACCAAATTGTTTAATTGATTCTGTCCAATTAGAGAATGATTTTAAGCATATATTGTGTTTATTTTATCATTGGTTATATGGATCAAAATGGACATCATTAAAAGATTTTCAATACCCATTTGAAGGATTGGTGGAAAGACAAACTCATGGATATTCACATATACATTTTACCCTGGATTCCTATAATCCAGTTGATGTAGCAATATTTGGAGGATATTTGAAAGAACAATTTAAAACTCTTTACTCTAAAACATCTTTAAGAATCAAGAAAATCTATGACATCAAGAATTGGCAAAACTATATTGATATTTTTAGAACACAAAAAGATCAGTATATAACAAAGAAAAGAATAGAATCGCCAATTCTTATCGCTGATTATTGTTATAAATGATTAAGAGAGAGATTACTTCAAGAAAATCATTAAAAATCCTTACCAAATTATTTGATAAGAATTCATATCTCAATTCTGTTTTAATAATCTGTAAGGATTTATGTTGTTATACGCTAATCATAATTAAGCTAAGAAATAATCTCGTCTTCATTGATTAAAATAAGATTGCTGTTTTCTTTGGCTATATCCATAAGATGCGCAGTAAATCCGCTTTTAGAGAATAAGCCGTATGTGAGTGTATAGCCGTTAAAATCAGATGTTTTGCATTTTTCCAACAATTTAGCATATACACCGACATCAACAGACTTATCTTGTTTGAAGTATTTACATTCGGCAGCAAAGATGCGTTTGTGGTTTTCATCAATAGCGACCATATCTATCTGAATATTTTTATCCCAATAAGAACCGATACGAGAGGGAACAAAATCAATTTGCCCGTTTATGCAAAGATTGAGGAATATTTCCTGACAGATTTCTTCATAAACAAAAGCGACATGATTGTCTATAAAGTTGTGCGATAACTTATCTAGAACAAAATTCAAGTTTCCTAATTCAAGTTCTCCTTTATTCGGAAAAACAAACTTAAACCAAAACCGTATAAAAATATCTTTAATGAAGTATAGACCTTTGCGGCTTTTTTCCGGATATTTTTCCGTAACAGGTATCTTTTTTTCAAGAAGGTATAGACCTTGCAGCGTTTCAAGGTATGGACTTAAACGATTATTTTCCACCTGCATGGCTGATGCAATATCCGATAATTTATGATTTTCTCCGGCAACAGCTTGCATAACGGAAAAATAATTAACTGGCTCTTTAACTTCATTATTCAACAAAAACGAGGGTTCCTCGTATAAGAAACCGTTTTTATTTAAGACTACCCGAGAGATATTATCTTTTAGAGAGTTAGAATTATCAAAAAACTCTAAATATTTCGGCACACCGCCTGCTATGGAATATAGTTCCACAAGTTCCGCAAAAGATTTGTGAGTATAATATTTTCTTAAATCCATAAAGGGCAGGGGCGATAATCTGATTTGAGCCGTTCGCCGACCATATAAAGGACTTTTTTCGGATAAAACTTGTTTTGTCATCATATTGATATACGAACCACAAATAATGACCATAATATTGTGTTTAGAAAGCACTTCATCCCAAATCTTCTGAAAGATAGAGGTAAAAGCTGGATTAGTATTCACCAGATATTGGAATTCATCAATAACAAGGACTTTTTTTTGAGAAATTTCAAGAGAGGCAAAAATTTTAAATAATTCAATCCAATCATCAAAATTAGCTTTGGCGATAAAATCTTGCTGAGCAAACGAAGCCAAAGCACTGGCAAAGCGTTTGCGACTTTGCGACTCAGATTCCTCAGTAGCTAAAAAGTATAAAGCCGGTTTATCTTTAATAAACTCTTGAATAAGAGCGGTTTTGCCAATTCTTCTCCGTCCATAAACCACCACAAAAGAGTGATTATTGTGATATTCTTGATCTAAATCATAAAGTTCTTTTTCTCTTCCGATAAATTTCATAATGCCCTCCTGGTATTAGGATAATTTACTTTAGACTAATTTCGATTAGATTGCAACAACTTTTATCAAAATATCAAAAAAACACTTGATTTGCCAATAAAACTCCATAACAATTGGAGTTATAGGAGCAAATACGATACATTCAATTGATGATTTAAAAATAAAGTTTAGCAAGATATCAGATTGCAGGAAAAGCTATAATTTGAAGAACTTGTTCACTGATCATTATAATGGTATCCTGTTTCTGGCTTTTCACATCTTGAAACAGATTGATTTTCCACTCTAATCTAAATATGTCAGAGTCAGTTAATATTGGCTGGCTGCCAGCATAAACCTCCGCATATTGAGTAATTTTACGAACACCAGAACCAAGTTCATCAGCTATCTCATTTTCTCCACAGATAACTTACTGGAACTGCCCACATCTTTTCTGATAATGGAATAACATCATTACCAGCATAAAAAATGATACCTTTCTTAAATTTATCTCCGACTATATCTTTGAGTTCCTGCAAGCCTGACAAATATTTCCTATCAATAGATTTTGAGCTTTTAACTTCAATACCGATTATTTCACCAGAATTATTTTCTAAAACAAAATCAGCTTCTTTACCTGTTGAGGTTCTGAAATGAGATAACTCAATATTATGAAGTGATGTATGCTTTAAAAGTTCTGCGGCAACAAAATTTTCAAATATATGACCAAAGGTCATTTTATCATTATCATAAACCTCTAAAATACTTCTTTTGGTTATGTATGATAAGAAATTGCTGTCCGTAAAATACATCTTAGGCGACTTAACAAGGCGTTTATTAAGTTTGTTTGGCATTGCCCATGGCTTTATATTGAAAATCATAAAGCTGTTAATGGCAAAAGCCATCATTTTTTCATAAGTTTTATAATCTACGCCAATTTCAGAAGCAATGGCTGTATTATTTAATAATCCTCCTGTTCGCATCGCGAGTAAAGAAAAAAGCATAACCATCATATCTGGATTTTTCAGGTCTGATATAGATTTTACATCTCTGTTGAGAATTGTTGTCAGGTAGTTGTCAAACCACTTGATACGGTCAATTTCAGGATTTTTTGCAATTTCGGGGTATGTGCTATTGGTTATTGCATCTAAAATATTATAATCTTCATAACTCTGTATGGATAAATCTTCATTAAAAAGTCTATCAATTAAATGAATATTGGTTTGATAATATTCACTTGCTGAAAATGGATACAGAGTAAGAATAGACATCCTACCCACAAGAGCATCAGATAATATTGGTAAAGCCATTAAATTGGCAGAGCCTGTCAACAGATAAAGACTTTTATTCTGTCCATTCAACCTGTTTTCATCTATTTTCATTTTCAAATATGGAAAAATTTCAGGAGCAAACTGAACTTCATCAATAATATTCAAAGCATCCTTCGGAAGATTATCAATAAATGAAGCTGGGTCAGATTTAGCCGATGATAGCATTAACGGCGAATCAAAAGTAATATGGTTAATCTTAATACTTTCAGGCAAATGAAAACAGAGGGTTGATTTACCAACCTGCCGACCACCATTTAAATATGTTAAAGGACGAGTGTTTATGCTCTCTTCCAGTTCGTTTGTCAGATTTCTGTAAATATATTCCATATTAAACCCTGTAAATTATATGATTGCAATCCAGTAATTACAATTAAGATAGTCCATAAATTGCTGAAAGTCAAGAATTATAAATATAAAATAGCTCTATTACACAATATTGTTGAAAAAATCTTATCCTTCCCAAATTATTTGATTTTCTCCGTCAATTTTTAATTTAATTCCAAGCATATCCAGAACATATAATACCTTGCCAATTTGACAGGTTTCTTTGCCCGATTCCAAATCAACAATAAACCGCACACCGACATTGCATAAACCAGCCAACTGCGATTGGGTTAATTTTTGCTCTTTGCGTTTCTTTTTTATTATATCTGCCAAATCTTTTGTTTTCATAAATTTCCTCATCGGTAAAATTTAACCACAAAGAAAATCTTTTGTTTTCATAAATTTCCTCATCGGTAAAATTTAACCACAAAGAAAAT
>CAZJKS010000093.1:4819-4953 GCA_964546695.1 uncultured Muribaculaceae bacterium
CTTTTAAATAAAAAATTTCCCTATCGGTAAAGTTTAGAAAAACAAAAATAACAAAATAAGTGCAATTTCTTCGCTCGCAAAAAAAAGCATCTGATGATAAATATATATGCAGTGAAATGCTGCTGTTTCCATAT
>CAZJKS010000094.1:0-4925 GCA_964546695.1 uncultured Muribaculaceae bacterium
TAGTAATAGACATTATTAATCCAATAACAATTTTAACTATTAGTGGTAACATTCTTAATCAACTCCTTTTTACCAGTTCTAGATATTAAATTAGTACTCATTCCATTAACAAATAAAACTTCATTCGCCTTTACATCATAACTTTTTATCTTTTCCGTATTTATAATTAGACTTTTATGTACTTTTAAAAATCTTTTATCTAATTGTTTTAAAATATAACTTAAAGTAAGTGGAGCCTTAAGTTTTCCATAATCTGTATATATAATACATCTCTTACTATTTTGTTCTTTTTCAATATAGATAATATTTCTAAACTGAACTTTATAAAAAACATAATTATATTCATAACTAAGACATTTCTGTTTACTACTATACTGCTTATAAATTATCTTTAAAGTATCTTTTACCTTAGCCTTACAATTATCAAATTTACTAATAAAGTCTAATAAATATAATCTATTAGTTAAAGCCTCATAACGATATTCAGCAAAAGCAGTAACTATTATAATAATAGAATTCCAATCTTCTAATTCTTCTCTAATAAATCTAGCTGCATCCAACCCTGAACCTCTTTTAGTCTTTATATCAAGAAAATACACTTTAAAGCCAAGTTCTTTTCTTGCTAAAGATTCAAACTTCCCCTCATAACTACTACATTCATACTTTTCATATTCAATATCATAATTTATTAGGAATTTATCAATCTCATCACTTATCAAAGTTCTATATTCCCTTTCATCATCACAAATTATAAAATTTAACACTATTACCTCCTCCTTTTTAAACTGCATACTCTAAATTTTACCACATATTTCCAGTTTACAAAAAAATTGTCAAAAAAAAATAGTAGCTATTTAGCCCTATCTTTACACTTAGGTTCTTTTTTTATAACTCCACCCATTTTTTCAATGATATTATCGGTAACTTCTTTATTCTTTTTAGAGATAACTGTAGTTCTAAGAACAAACCAAACCACAACAATAAATATTATAATATATAATATCCTACCCATAAAAGGATCTTTTAAAGAATAGAAAATTGAAGCAAAAGCAAATAATATATTAAATCCATAGATAATTAAAACAGTTGTTCTTTGAGAAAAATTCATTCCCAAAAGTTGATGATGTATATGTTCTTTATCAGCAGAAAATGGAGCCTGATGTTTAAGTAATCTTCTAATAATTGCAAATAAAGTATCAAGAATTGGTATACCTAAAATCATCAAAGGAACAAATAAACTAGTCAAAGCAGGTCCTTTAAATTCTAAAAGAGTAACAACAGCTATCATAAAACCTAAATACATTGCACAATCTCCACAGAATATCTTTGCTGGATAAAAATTATGTAATAAAAAGCCCAAAGTCGCTCCTAACATAATAAAGGTTAATATCATAACTAATGTTCCACTACGACCTTGAAAGTAACCAATAATACCTATAGTTAAGAAGAAAATACTACTAATTCCTCCACTCAAACCATCAAGACCATCTATCAAATTAATTATATTAATGCAGGCAACAACAAAAAAAACTGTTAAAGGATACGAAAACCAACCAAAATTAATCGTAAAACCAAATGCAGATACATCATTCAAAAGAAATCCTCCATAAAATACAAGAATAGATGCTGCTATTAATTGCCCAATCAATTTTGTTCGTGCTCTTATTGGTTTAATATCATCAGCTATCCCTGTAAGAATTATAATAAAGCTACCTATTAATATAGAATTCATTTGTACACTTTCTGTTCCAAATAACATATATCCTATCAAAAAAGCTAAAAATATTCCCACCCCACCTAACTTTGGAGTAGTTTTTGTATGAATATGCCTATGTCCTTCATCACTTCGTGGCACATCCATTGCCCAAACATGCTTAGCAACTCTCTTCATAACTGGCATAATTAAAGCCGAACAAATAAAAGTGGTCATTACTATCTTTATAATTTCTATTATCTGTGGACTCATAGTCTTTCCTCTTTTCTAAAACAATTATAACAAGATAGGTGATATTTGACAACAAAAGATAAATATAAAATTAAAAAGCCACTACGAAAGCGACTTAACTATTTTCTAATAATCTAATATTATCTAATAAAACTCCAGTCCCCTCAACAACACAAGTTAAAGGACTATCAGCTATCAAAACAGGAACTTTTAACTCTTTTTTTAATACTTCATTTAAACCTTTTAATAATGAACCTCCTCCAGTCAAAATAATACCTTTATCAACAATATCTGCCGATAACTCAGGAGGTGTCTGTTCCAAAACATTAGTCGCTGCTTTAATTATTTTATTAATTGACTCACTTAAAGCATCAGCCATTTCAACTTCTGTTATTTCTATTGTATTCGGTAACCCTGTAACTAAATCTCTACCTCTTACTTCAAGTTTATTCTTCTTATCAGGCTCATATAAATTAGCAAAATCTATCTTTATCTCCTCAGCAGTCTTTTCCCCAATCAATAATTTATATTTCTCTTTAATATACTTAACAATATCTTGATCAAAAACATTTCCAGCCACTCTAATAGATGAACTATTAACAATATCATTTAATGAAAGTATAGCAATATCTGTTGTCCCTCCACCAATATCAATTACCATATTAGCACTAGGTTTTGAAATATCCATTCCTGCTCCAATAGCAGCTACCTTAGGTTCTTCTTCAATAAAAACTTTCCTAGCACCTGTACGTTCTGCTGCTTCCTTAATAGCATTCTTTTCAACAGGAGTTACATTAGTAGGACAACATATCAAAATTCTAGGTCTTGACAAAAAGTTCCTAGCATGAATTTTTCTAATAAAATAATCTAGCATAATTTCTGTAATCTCAAAATCAGCTATTACACCATCTTTCATAGGCTTAATAGCTTTTACCTTCTCAGGTGTTCTCCCTAACATCTCACTAGCTTCTTTTCCTACAGCTACAACTTTCTTATTATCTGTATCTATAGCTACAACACTAGGTTCATTTAAAACTATACCTTGACCCTTTATATAAATTAAAACATTTGCAGTTCCTAAATCTATACCTATATCTTTTGATAACATTATATCACGTCCTTTTACTGTTAATATTTTAGCAGAAATATATTATATTGTAAATTAGTTTCTTAGAAAAAAAACGGTATTTACTCCGTTTCTTCATTAGTGGTACTATTATCATCAGTCTGTTCTTCAGTATCACTAATAACCTGATCAAAATATTTACTAGGATCAACCACACTACCAGACTTATAAAGTTCAAAATGCAAATGATTTCCTAAATCTTGATCTATTTCATTTGTACCACTCTTACCTATAACTTGCCCTTGAGAGACCGTATCATTCTTCTTAACAGAAACTTCACTTAAACTCTGATAACTACTAATGAAATCATTATCGTGTTTAACTTCTACAACCATACCAAGTAGTTCATCTTCTCTAACATCTACTACAGTACCATCTAAAACAGCTACAACATCAAAAACTTCATCTAACCCAAAGTCCATACCAGAATTTTGAATATAAGTATTTTCATGATAAAGAATAGATTTTTCTTGAGTTTCAGCTTCTGCTTGATAATCATAAAAATATTTTAAAATTTCTACAGACTCATTAGTATATGGTCTTATCATCTTAAGTTCTTCTTTAATTACTTCTTCTTCTAAATCTTCATCTATAATAGATGAATTAACATATTCTATATCTTCTTCTAAAGAATTATTTGCCTGCATATTTTGACTTACAAAAAAAGCACCCATACCTGTCAAAGAAAAAGCTAGAAGATAAGCTCCAATAACAGCACTATTTTTTAATCTCAATTTTTTCATTAACATCACCTCATTAAGAGTTTTAACAAAAATGAAAAAATTATACTAAAAAACTTTTTTATTAAACAAATATAGCAGACTCATATAAATCATAAACAAAATTTGTTACTAAATAAATTAAAGCTATTGCTAAAAAGAAATAAAATACTCTAGCTTGCCAAATTTTATTTTTTTTAAAAATTGCATTTATATTAATAGAATCTAAACTCCAAATAACAACAATTGTTATTATAAAATACAAAAAATACTTAACACTCATTTTTTACCTCATATTCCCTTATCTGATTTATTCTCCTAATATGCCTTTCCATATTAGAAAATGGAGTAGTAATAAATGTAATAACTAAGTTATAAGCATCATCTAAATCCATGTTTTCATTTAAACAAATAACATTAGAATTATTATCATTTCTTGTTTCTAAAACATCTTCAACTGATAACACTCTAGCTGCTCTTACTCCGTTTACTTTATTACAAGCAATAGAAATACCTATTCCACTACCACAAATTGCAATACCAAAATCAATATTACCTTCAGCTAATGCCTCCCCTAATTTAAAGGCATATAAAGGATAATCAACATTCTCAGTTCCACTAGCACCATAATCTATCACGTCATAATCTTTTTTTAATTTTTTTAAAAGCTCAATTTTTAGTTTATAACCTCTATGGTCATTAGTTATACCTAATTTCATATTTCCCTCTTTTCTATTATTATAGTTTTTAAACACCTATAGTATAACACAAAATAAAAGAAAAAAGCAGTAATCACTGCTTATTCTGAATCTTTTTTATTAAAACCATATTTTTTATTAAACTTCTCTACTTGTCCTGCTTTAGATGCTCTACCTTGTTTTCCTGTATAGAATGGATGACAATTTGAACATACTTCAACATTTATTTCATCTTTATTAGACATAACTTCAAATGTAGCACCACAAGCACAAGTTACTTTACATGGTCTATAGTTTGCTGGATTATTTTTTGCCATTTTTCTTCTCTCCTTTCGCCATGATAATTTATTTATCATAGAAATTATCCCCTTAAGGAACTAATTCGCTACTTAATATATCAAATTATTTAAGATTTGACAAGGCCTTTAGCAGATTTT